>JACDEK010000005.1 GCA_013816445.1 Candidatus Saccharimonadota bacterium | reverse complement strand
GGTAATGCAAGCTACAAAAGGTCGGGCTAATCCGGGCAAAGCCAACACGCTTGTGCTAAAATTGCTAGAAGCACACACCAATGAATAATTTAGTCATTATCAACACTCAAAAAGTTACCGATAGCTTTATAAACGGATTTTATACGTATGGACCCCGTACGATTCGCGCTATTTTATTTCTTATTTTAGGTATAATTTTTGTACGACTTTTTTCTCGGCTTCTTGAGAAGCTTATTGGAGCTTTAAAGCTTTCTTTTGGGCTCAGAGAAATTTTACTAATTATTATCAAAGGTATACTTTGGGTATTATTGGGTGTAGCTCTTTTGCAGATAATGGGCCTATCGAACGTCGCAATTACTATTGGTGCCTTGGCTGCTGCATTTTCTTTTGGTATCTCACAAGGCCTCACCCCAACAGTTCGAGACTTGATGTCAGGCTTACAGTTGAGTAGTGATCGTGACTTTCGAGTTGGAGATAAGGTAATTGTTGGTGACAAAGAATTACGAGCTGAAGGTTATATTGTAGAAATGGATACCAAAAAAACCCGTATACTAGATAAAGAAGGTCGTCTGCATGTGTTCGCAAACTCTGTTATTGATAGTAATGAATGGATTTTACTCGAGCATGACGAAATCGTACTTGAAAATCTTGGTAGAGATGATATAATAAAGGTGATAAAACATAAGGTAAAAAAAGGGAGTAGTAAACAATGAATGGATTAGAAATTGCCCTTATTAGTGTGCTTTCAGTAGCCACGTTAATATTGATTATTTATACGGTGATATTTTTAGTAATACTTGTTAAAGCACTTAAGCAGGTTAGCTTAGCTGCAGAAAAAGTCCAAGAAAGCGCAGATTCAGCTGTAGAGCTTGTTGATGAAGTACGTCGTACAGTTGTTAACCCGGGCATTATTGCAATGATGATAGAAAAATATCTTCATACGCGTAGTCGCTCAAAGAAATCAGGAGATGATAAATGAGTAACGGTAAAGGTTTTTTTAAAGGCGTAATAATTGGGGGTATTGTTGGGAGTGTTGCTGCGCTTCTGTATGCACCAAAAAAAGGCGAAGAATTGCGTGCTGACATCAAAAAAAAGCTAGATGAAGCTGACACTGAACTTACGCATAAGATTCAAGAAGCCAAAAATTCTGCTGGCTCAGATGCCAAAGAACTTATCAGTAAGGCTGAGAAATTAAAAAAAGAAATTGCTAATCGTAGCGCTGAAATTTCGAAGAGTGGTAGTAAGGTAAGTGGGATTGCAATAGATGAAGTTAAAAATCTTGCTCAACAGGCCAGTGAGCTCACGGCTCAGCTCGCTAAATCTACGGGTAAAGTTGTAAAACAAGGTCAAAAAGAAGTTAATAGAATGCAGCGCAAGGCCACCACAGCACGAGCCAAAAAGACAAATGTAGATAGTGGTAAGCCTACTACCCCAAAGAAATAGCATAAACAGAAAGAGATGTATATATGGCAAAATTTGCCAAAAAAAAAGTATCTCAGCAACAAGCTCAGAAAAATATTTTTGATGCTACCGCCCTCGACGCTATTACCGAGCTATTACAAAGCCCAAAAAAGCTTTTTTGGTTGAATTTTCGTACTGGCTTTACTCGAGGTTTTGCTGGAGTGCTTGGCGCCGCTGTTGCAATTGTAGCTGTAGGTATCATTGTTGCGCTATTTGGCGGCTTGCCGTATGTTGGTAGTTTTTTACAAAAGATTGGCGAAGCGATTCAGTCTAAGTAGGTTTAACGTTCTTTTCTGACAATCCCCCTATCTTCATTGAGGATATGTTTACTATGGTAAAATAGAGTAATGAAAGGGTGGGATGGCTGAGACAAAAGTAAGTGATAAAAATGAAATAATTGAAAAAGCGCGAAATCAAGCAGGTTTTGTTGATTTTGTGCATCTTCATAATCACACTCACTATAGTCTGCTCGACGGCTTACAGAAAGTACCTGGTTTGATAAATCATATAGAGTCGTTAGGGCAAACTGCCTGTGCCATAACAGACCAGGGCTCACTTTCTGGGGCTATTGAATTGTATAAAGCCGCGAAAGAGCGTGGTATAAAGCCAATAATTGGTATTGAAACCTACATTGCGCCTCGCACTCATCAAGACAAAAATAGTGCTGAAGACCGTACTCCTTTTCACTTGATTTTACTTGCGCAGAATATGCAGGGTTATCAAAACCTTATGAAGCTGAGCACTATTGCAAACTTAGAAGGATTTTACTACAAACCTCGTGTTGATCATGATCTTATAGAAAAATATAACGAAGGTATTATTTGCTTGAGTGGCTGCGTTGGTGGTGAGGTTGGCTCGAGCTTGCTTGGTGATAATTATGAACAAGCTAAAAAAATAGCAGCCTGGTACAAGTCTGTATTTGGTAAAGAGCGCTATTATCTAGAGATGCAACCACATACTGATTGGGAGCCTCAAGTAAAGGTGAATACTGGCTTGCAAAAGCTTGCCAAAGAACTTGATTTAGATCTTGTTATCACGGGCGATGCTCACTACTCAAAGCCAGATGATCACTACCCGCATGATATTTTACTTTGTGTGCAGACTGGCAGTACGGTAGATGACCCTAAGCGTATGAAACTCGGCCAAGACTTAAGTGTACATAGTGGTGCTGATATTCTAGAAAAATTCAAAGACCATCCAAAGGCTTTGGCAAATACTGTAAAAATTGCCAATATGTGTGAGCTAGAGATAGAGCTTGGTAAAATCTTGATTCCTCGGTTTCCTGACGTACCAAAAGGGGAGACAGAAAAAACCTATTTACGCAAAATGGTTTTTACAGGTGCTGCTAATAGATATACAGATATGCCTAAAGATGATTTATCTAATCTAACTGAAGCTAAAGTTAAACAAAAACTTTCAAAAGAAGTATTAGAGCGGATTGAATTTGAACTCGGGGTGATTGCCGATATGGGCTATGAGGGCTATATGCTAATTGTGGCAGATTTAATTAACTGGAGTAAAGAACAGGGTATTGTGTGTGGGCCTGGGCGTGGTAGTGCTGCCGGAAGCATTATTGCCTATGTTACTAAAATTACAGAGCTTGACCCACTAAAATACGATTTACTATTTGAGCGGTTTTTGAACCCTGAGCGTATTAGTATGCCAGATATTGATATGGATTATGCTGATGACAGACGTGAAGAAGTAATAGCCTATGCGACTGAAAAATATGGCCAAGAGCGTGTGGCACAAATTATTACCTTCGGAATAATGGCGGCTCGCAATGCCGTGCGCGATACTGGTCGTGTGCTGGGTATGCCGTATGGTGAGGTTGATGCTATAGCAAAGTTGATCCCGGCCCCCATCCAAGGGCGGCATGTTCCACTTGAAAAATCTATTGTAGAAAACCCTGAGCTCAAACAAGAATACGAAAATAATCCGCGCACCAAACAGATAATAGATATTGCTATTAAGCTTGAAGGTACTATTAGAAATGCTGGTACTCATGCCGCTGGTGTGGTGATAGCGCCAGAAAACCTAGTAGAATATGTACCTTTAACACGAGCTAGCAAAGGTGGCATTTCTACACAGTATTCAATGAATCCAGTCGAAGAAATAGGATTACTCAAATTTGATTTTCTTGGCCTGTCAAACTTAACGGTTATTAAAAACACCCTGAGAATTATGCGCAAAGTATATAACGTTGAGCTAGAGGTTACTGATATTCCGATTGATGATAAAAAGACCTATGAGCTGTTGAGCTCTGGTGATACAACTGGTGTTTTTCAGCTTGAGTCAGCTGGTATGAAGCGCTATATTCGTGAGCTCAAGCCAGACCGTTTTGAAGATATCGTTGCTATGGTCGCTTTGTATCGGCCAGGCCCAATGCAATGGATAGAAGACTTTATTAACCGCAAGCATAACCCTAGCTTAATTAGTTATGGTCACCCCAAGATGCAATCAGCCCTTGAAAACACCTATGGAATTATTGTGTATCAAGAGCAAGTTATGCAAATTGCCAAAGATCTCAGCGGCTTTACTGGTGGGCAGGCCGACACTCTACGTAAAGGTATTGGTAAGAAAAACCCCGAGGTAATTGCAAAAATGAAACAAGAATTTATTCAGGGTGCAATTAAGACAAGTAAGGTAGATGAGAAATTTATTAATGATTTATGGAAAAGTATTGAAGACTTTGCGGCTTATTGTTTTAATAAGTCACACGCCGCTTGTTATGCGCTTATCTCTGTACAAACTGCTTATCTCAAGGCTCATTATCCCGCCGCATTTATGGCCGCTCTTATGACCTCTGATCATGAAAACTTAGACCGGATTGGTATTGAGGTGGCTGAGTGTCGCAAGATGGAAATTGAGCTTTTACCACCAGACGTCAATGAATCATTTTTTGAATTTGCTGTTGTGCCAGAGACGGGTAATATTCGTTTTGGCCTGGGTGCTGTCAAAAACGTTGGTGATGGGCCAATTGAAAAAATTCTAGAAGCCCGTGCCGCCGGCGACAAGTTTGGTAGCCTGCAAGACTTTTGTACCAGAGTAGAAGCCAGTGTTATTAATAAAAAAGTGATGGAGTCTCTCATAAAGTGCGGAGCATTTGATGAAATGGGTGAGAGAGATACTATGCTTGGCAATGTTGCGGTTATTACAGGCTACGCTAGTAGAGTACAAAAAAACGCTTTGAGTGGCCAAATAGATATTTTTGGTAGTATTGGTATGCAAGAAGAGGCCCCTCCACTCGCATTAGAATCACCCAAAGAAAAGCCTGATGCTCGCCAGCATCTTATGTGGGAAAAAGAACTCCTCGGCTTGTATATTAGTAGTCATCCGCTTGATGATTTTAAAAATTATTTCACCACCAAGACTCAGAGTATCAAGCACTTTTCAAAGACCGATGATGGTAAGCCAATTACGATTGGTGGCATTGTGACGGGTTTACGGCAGATCTATACGCGCAATAATGATGCCATGGCTTTTGCGCAAATTGAATCACTTGATGGTGATATTGAGGTGATTGTGTTTCCACGTACTTTTGAAAAAGACAAAGACATCTGGGCGCTTGATAATGTCTTAGAAATCAAAGGCAAGATTAATGCCAAAGACCGTGAGGGTAACCCTACTGATGAGCTCAAGGTAATGGCCGATAGCGCACGACTAGTTAATCACGAAACCGCTCGACATTTTCCGCCACCTGAACAAACTATTATGGGAGCTGCTCAAGTTGAGGCAGAGAGTTCGTACCCAAATGCTCAAGATATAGATAATATTGTGGTGAGCCTGCAATCTACTGCAGACAGCCAGAAGTTACTAGGCATTAAAAAACTTATCGAATCACACCGAGGTGAGATTCCGTTTCTGCTCTACTTTAGTCAGACATCACAAAAAATGAAATTACCAACAGGTGTTGATGGCAGCGGTACGTTATTAGCTGGCCTAACAGAACTGGTGGGTGAAAATAATATAGTTATAAAAAAAGCTGAAGTGAAAACTTCAGTTTAGCTCACCACAAGCCTTTTAGCCTTGCAGACCTTACTCGATTGTGTTACACTACTTTGGTTATGAATGCTATTACAGAAATCGAAAACAGCCAAAAAAAGACCAAGCTACCAGAAGTGCACGTAGGTGATACCGTTAAAATTCACCAGCGTATCTCTGAAGGTAAAAAAAGCCGTATCCAGGTTTTTGAAGGTCTTGTTATTCGCTATCGTAAAACTGGTAGTGTACAAGCTTTTATTACTGTTCGTAAGATTGCCTCAGGTATCGGCGTAGAAAAAAGCTGGTTTGTACATAGTCCTAGCATTGAAAAAATTGAAGTTATGAAGCGTAGTAAAGTACGCCGAGCATTTCTTTCATATATGCGTGATCGTAGCGGTAAATCAGCTCGTTTAGTTGAAATGGGCTTTGATAAAGAAGCAGTTAATGCCTCAGATCACCGCACCTCAGCCCAAAAAGCCGAAGAAGAACAAGCTGAGATTAAAAAAGACATTGATGCTAGTGCTGATACAGCCGCTAAAGATGATGTAATGAATCAGCCAGATACCGAAAACACAGATGATGAAGTCAAAAAAGAACAAAAAGATGCTGCCAAAGACGATGCAACTCCTGCATCAGATAATGTGCCTGAAGATGCTCCAGCTGATGAAAAAGTAAACTCAGACGGTAACGACGAACAACAAGAAGCCGCTGAAGAATTTCAGCAAGGTGTCGACAAAGCCGAAAAGAAGTAAACTACCACCTCTTGTCATCCCGCACTTGATGCGGGATCTAATAAAATAGACTTATCCGGGTCTTTTTTTATTGTTTGAAGTAATCTAGGAGAACTCTCTTTTTACCGTCATTCCCGTATCGACAGGAATCCAGTCTATGTTTTTTTTCTGGACACCGTACCCGAAACGTCGGTTATGACTTTCGATACGGAATGACGATGAGTTTTTTTATATAAAATTGAAGACCGCGGTGTGAGCCGCGGTCTTATTTGTTTGTAACACATTGAGGTTACATTACAGTCCTTTCGAGACGGATTTTGCTAGTCGGTTACGACCGACTGTTTTTGACGAAGGCCGCGAATGTGACCATTGCAAGGTGTCACTGTCGTCCCACACTGTGCTGTCGACTATCTCCTAATGACGGCGACGAAATACAGACGTCATCTCAGACCAGCCTTCGAATTCTTCGATGAAACTTTCGTCTTCGTCGTAGACACGAACTCGCGGTTTGTAGTCGTTGAGAATCGGCTCGACTATGAAGAACTTGGCCTCAACCGGAATTTTCGCATCCATGAAAGACTGGTTGACGTACAGACCTTGGCCAGTACGTATTTCAATGAGTTCTTTGGTCATCACAGGCCCTTTCGGGGTTGCGCGCGGGCGGTTTTGGCTGGGGACGTTTCTTTATCGGCAAACTTTTCGCCGCAGAACGGACAGAACGAGATATACATTACATATACATTTGCATCAATGGTGTCTTCGAGAACTGGTGCAAAATAGTATTGATTATACTTCCATAGTATGTAGCCCTCGGCAAGTGGTGACGTGCACTCGTGGCGCAGGTCTTTTTCGTCGTCGCTCAGAGGTTTTTCATTGTCGCTCATCTCTAGGTCCCTTCGATAGTATATCTACTCGAACGTATAAATACTAGCATAAAACTATGTAAATGTCAATAAATTCTGACATTTCTAATAGTAAAAAACCTCCCAATAAATTGGGAGGCAATAGTACAAAAAGTTACTTATGAAGGCCTTTTTTCTACTTTTTCTCTTGCTCGCGCAAGAATTGATTGCATCTCGTCAACAGGGCCATCAAAGGCCACGTACTTAGTTGAATCGTCATTGCTTTGCAAAACCACTCGAGTTTCACTTACAAAAACAATCTTATGATAGTGATTGGAGTTGTAAACCACAAAGGCTTTGAAGCCACGCTGAGGGTCTTCTGTAGTTAGCTTTGTGATCTGGGTTGCCTCTGGCGATTCAACATACCCTAGAGTAATCAATCTGGGTCCTCTCAGCCTTGTGTAATATGTTAGCGTCTGTCATTGAGATTTGTAAATTTGGCAAGCTCCTCATCTTTGTGAGCAGTCGCCCACTCAAACAACTCAACCATATCGGCTTCTTTACCACTAAAGGTGATCTGAAAATGAATCTTGTCTTCTGGGTTCCAGACCACAGCCAGCTTAGTCTTACAGAGCTCTGTTATACGGTACTCTGAAGTAACAGTGCCTTTGAGGTGACCAAGAGCTCGTACTTTGGTGAATTGGCCTGATATGACAGTGGTCATCAGCTCATCGGCTGGAAAGTTGGGTGTAGTGGTTTGGTGTTCTACCAAAATTGACTGCATCATTTGCAACTTTTCTCCTGGAGTATAGGTGCACACGAACCCCAAAATAATATCATAAATATACTACAAAGTCAATTATCTATATGTAGTTACTCTCAGGTGTATAATAATATCTATTATCAGGAGATTAAATAATTGAAACCAGCTAGCATGCACATGCAAAAACAATTACATATCAAAGGCTCAATTTTTGTAGCCGGCATCGACGAGGTTGGCCGTGGCTCTTTAGCTGGGCCACTGGTTGCTGGGGTTGTGATTTTGCCAAGTAATTGTCGGTTAAAGCTATATGACTCTAAACAAATACTTGCAAAAAAACGCCAAGAACTTTCATTGCAAATTCAAGCTCAAGCAATAGGGTTTGGGCTTGGTTGGGTTAGTAATACTGAGATTGATGATTTTGGGCTAGCTTGGGCATTGCAAGAAAGTTATGAACGGGCTCTGTCTGATATGGCTGTAGAAGTAAGTCATATAATTCTTGATGGTAGTCAGAATTATCTATCTGAATATGAAATATGTGAAACATGCATAAAGGGTGATCAAAAAGTTGCCTGTGTGGCAGCTGCCTCACTGCTCGCCAAAGTAGCCAGAGATGAATATATGTGTCTGCAATCTGTTAAATATCCAGCCTACAGGTATGAAACAAACGTTGGCTACGGCACTGTTTCACATCGAGAAGCTATCAAAAAACATGGTTTAACCGATCTGCACCGCAAAAGCTTTTGCTCAAATTTAATATAAAAAACCGACGATTAATCGTCGGTTAATTCAGATTGCTGAAGCAAAAACTCATTACTCCAGCCAAGCTTTTTACGGTAATTATTGGCGTGTTTTTCAATATTTGCTCTAATGAGTAGGCAAGTAATCCACATACCAAGGCTAAAAAAGATACCAGTTCGCAACAATTCTGTTCGAAACATCATATTGAGAAAGAGTGTTGTGATCCAGATGAGATTGGCGATTCTGCTAATCTTTAAGCAATAACTTTGTATTTGAATGAGACTATGCAAACGACCGACAAAATACATTTCTTCTGTGTCTTTCTTCATATCTCTCTCCTCGAGTGAGCTAGAGAAGGTGCATCAAACTAAAATCAAGCTTACACCTGTGGTCTGAATAATGTCAAATACCTATGCTTTTACTATGTGGTCAGGTGTGTAATAATTCAAAAATGGCTTTACATAATCAACATGGCGCTCAAGCTGAAGAAATTTCTCGTGATTATCTTGAAAAGAATGGTTATATGATTATTCAGCAGAATTACAAAGATAGGTTCTGTGAGATAGATATTATTGCCAAGAACAAAGAATTTATTATTTTTGTAGAAGTGAAGTACAGAGCTCGAGCAGACTTTGGTGGGGCTGTTGGGGCAGTGACGCCAGATAAATTACGTCGAATGCATCTTTCAGCAGAGTTTTGGTTGAGTCAGAATCAAAAACATAAACTTTTACAGCCTCGTCTTGATGTTGTGACAGTGGTAGGTGATATTGGTGACCCGCAGATTACTCATCTTGAAAATATTGAGTATACCTAGAAAAATTAGTAAAAAGTTGACAATAAATAACAATTATATTACATTATAACTGTTGACCATACTCTCAAGAAAGTGGGTAGGCCAGTGCTAAAAAAAGTAGACTTTGCTCATTTAAAAGATTATCAAAATCAAGTGATTGACATGAAGGAAGGTTCAGCAATAACAACTTTACTAGTAATCTGTCCTATAACAGGTATGATTCATCTGAGAATGATTAATGGCGAGAAAGTATCTGGCCCCGGTATAGAGCTTATTGGTTCAATTGATTATAACGACCACGTAAATGGTAGGGAGGTTGCTGAAGAAAATCAAAAAATGTTTCGGGTAGGTATGTATTATGTTTTAAAGTCAGAGCAAGGCAAATGGGTGAGCCACAAAGTAGTAAAAGAGATTCAAGTAAGAGACTTAACATCCCGTGATGCGCCTAGAGTAAGTAAGTCATGAGTTATAGATCAATAGGTTCGGTCAGGTATTTTGACCGAACTTTTTCTTTGTAAAAAGTTGTGTTAGCACTCTTGACAATTGAGTGCCAAATTGACTATACTATATGCATAGTCTGGTATTGGAAATGTGCATAGTGTATGCGCCCAAGTGCGAGTCGGTGTTTAAAAACAAAAACAGCCGACTTTTTTGTTCCAAAAATGCTTCAATCTACCAAGACTAACAACTTAATACTACAATTGAATATTCGAAAGGAAATTATAAATCATGCAAAACCAATTTCTCTCAGCTATAGAACAAATTTGTGAAGAAAAAGGCATTACTAAAGAATCAGTTATTGAGGCTATTGAAGCCGCGCTTATTGCTGCCTACAAAAAAGACTTTGGTGACAAAGACCAAGAAGTACGCGTAACCCTTGATAATGAATCTGGCGAGGCTCGTATTTTTGTCAGTAAAGAAGTAGTAAAAGCCGTACAAGAAGGTTTTGAAATGCTACAAATTAGCTTAGAAGATGCTAAGAAGATTAATGCCGATACCAAGCTTGGTGAAATGGTTGAGTATGAAGAAGACAACAAAGAATTTGGTCGCGTAGCAGCACAAACTGCCAAGCAAGTTATTATGCAGCGTATACGTGAAGCAGAACGAGAAGTTGTGTTTACGGAGTTTTCTGACAAAGAAGGTCAGATTATTGCCAGTACTGTACAGCGAGTAGAGCGGGGTAATGCCTATATCGATCTTGGGCATGCTGTTGGCGTGTTGTTTCCTAATGACCAGTTGCCAAACGAGCGTTATTACACCGGCCAAAGACTAAAAGTATATGTAGTACGTGTAGAGCAGACCTTGCGAGGCCCACAAATTGTTGTTAGTCGCTCACACCCAGAAATGATTCGTCGACTATTTGAAATGGAAGTACCAGAGATTAGTAATGATAGTGTAGAAATTGTTGCTATAGCTCGTGAAGCAGGAATGCGTACAAAAATTGCCGTCAAAAGTAATCTTGAGGGTGTAGACCCAGTTGGTACTTTTGTGGGTGGTCGGGGTAGTCGTGTACAGGCTGTGATGAATGAAATAGGTGAAGAAAAAATTGATATCATTGCTTTTAGTGAAGACACAAAAGAGTATATTGCTGCAGCTTTGTCACCAACCAAAGTATTGAGCGTCAAGCTAAATGAAGATGCTAAAAAAGCCGTTGTGAAGGTACCAGAAGATCAATTGAGTCTTGCAATCGGTAAGGCTGGCCAAAATGTTCGCTTGGCCGCTAAGCTAACCGGCTGGAACGTAGATATTGATGGAGCTGACGATGCTGGCGTAGAAGAAACTGCTCAGGCAGTAGAAGATGAACCAAAGACCATTAAGACTCAAGATCTAGAAGAGTCATTGATTGCTGAAGTGAGTGATGCAAAGCCTGAAGAAGATGCAGTAGAAACAGTTGTTACTGAAGTAGTTGAAGAAACTACTAATTCGACAGATAGTGATGATAAAACAGATGCTAAAGAAGAAAAGCCAACCAAAGAGAAAAAAGCTGATAGTAAGTAGTACGTCTATGTTAAATCTAAGGAGGTGTTAGATGCAACCAGAATTTCCAGATGTTTTTGAGAGATTTACCCAGAATGCAAAAAAAGCTTTGCAATATAGTGGTCAGTTAGCAATTCAGATGGGTGCTAATTATGTTGGTACCGAGCATTTATTGCTCGCTATACTAAAGGCCAATACTTCATTGGGTGCTCGTTTGCTATCTGAGAGTGGTGTTACTCTCGAAAAAATTAACCCTTCTTTACTATCAAGTACTGGTAGTAGTTCAACCTCAAAAAACACTACCGGACAAATGATAGACTTAAGCGAAACTGCAAAAAAAACCGTTACTTTGGCTCTGCGTGTAGCACAAGAATTTGGTCAACCCTATGCGGGTACTGAGCATTTGTTGTTTGCTATTTTAAATCAAAAGAACTCACGTGCTCAAACAATACTTGCTGAAATAAAAGTTGACCCCAGTAAGTTGCGAGACGACATTGAGAGCTTTTTACAAAATCAGCCGCACAGTTTTGATCAGGCTGCATTACCAAACGGCCAAGGTGCTCCGGGTAATGGCAGTAAGTCACCCGCACTAGATCACTTTAGTATTGATCTGACTCAAAAGGCGCGTGACGGTAAGCTTGACCCAATGGTTGGCCGTGCGCCACAGCTTGAACGAATGATTTCTATTTTGAATCGGCGTACCAAAAATAACCCCGTACTCATAGGTGAGCCGGGGGTTGGTAAAACTGCAATTGTAGAGGGCTTGGCTGAACGAATTATTACCGAAGAAGTTCCCGACCTCTTACTAGGTAAGCGTATTATGATGCTCGATATGGCCTCTGTTATTGCCGGCACAAAGTTTCGTGGTGAGTTTGAAGAACGACTGAAAAAAATAATTGATGAAGCCAAAGAGGCTGATGATGTTATATTGTTTATTGATGAATTGCACAATGTAGTGGGTGCGGGTAGTGCCGAAGGTGCAATAGATGCTGCCAATATTCTCAAGCCAGCTTTAGCGCGAGGTGAAGTGCAAACCATTGGTGCCACAACAATTGAAGAATATCGTAAATACATAGAAAAAGACTCAGCTCTTGAGCGTCGTTTTCAGCCTGTACAGGTGCCTGAAGCGACAGTTGATGAAACCATTGATATTTTAAAAGGCCTGCGCTCGCGCTACGAAGAATTTCATCATGTTGAAATCTCTGATGAGGCCATAGAGCAAGCTGCAAAGCTTGCCAAGCGCTATGTGAGTGATAGGTTTATGCCAGACAAAGCTATTGATCTTATTGACGAAGCCTCCGCTGGAGCGCGTATTAATCGCGGTACTATTGGTAAGCGCCACAAGCAGCTTGAGCATAAGCTCGGCGACTTGATGAATAAGATTGATGATGCAGTCTACAACCAAGATTTTGAATATGCTGCTAAGCTCAAGAGTGAAGCCTCGGTTGTAGAGAAAAAACTCAATGAGCAACTTAAGAAAAATGAGAAAAAAGCTGTTGTTGGTGTGAGCGCCGAAGACATTGCTCTTGTTATTGCACAAACAACCGGCATACCAATGACTCGTCTCATTAAAATTGAGACTGAAGCTCTTAAGAAGCTCGAGTCTAGCTTACGCTCTAAGGTTATTGGCCAAAACGAAGCTGTTGAAGCAGTTGCAAAAGCTGTGCGACGTGCCCGAACAGGTATTGCTGATGAGAACCGACCAATTGGATCATTCATATTCTTAGGCCCTACCGGTGTTGGTAAAACTGAACTTGCCCGTATGCTTGCGCAAGAGCTGTTTCAAGACAAAGACGCTATGATTAAGGTGGATATGAGTGAGTTTATGGAAAAACACAACGTAGCACGTTTGGTGGGTGCTCCAGCTGGCTACGTTGGCTATGACGATGGCGGGCAGTTAACTGAAAAAGTTCGCCGTCGCCCCTATAGTCTTATACTTTTTGATGAAATAGAAAAAGCCCACCCTGATGTTTTTAATATGCTATTACAGATTCTTGAAGATGGTCAACTAACCGATGCCAAGGGCCGTAAGGTAGACTTTCGAAACACGATCATCATAATGACCAGCAATGTGGGTGCTCGGCAGCTGCGTGACGAAGCTGCAATCGGCTTTGAAACTCATACCCAGAAGCAAGAAGAGCAGTTAGAAAAACTGCATGAAAAAATGCAAAAAACCATTAAGACCGAACTCAAAAAAATATTTAGACCAGAGTTTTTGAATCGTATTGATCATGTGGTGGTCTTTAAGGCTTTGAGCCCAAATGATATTACTAAGATAATTGATTTACAGCTCAAAGATCTGGCTCGACGACTTGAAGCAAAAGAAGTGATGCTAAAGTTCGGTACTGGTGTAAAGGCTCTTTTGCTAAAGGAAGGCTATGATGCTGACAATGGTGCTCGGCCAATGCGTAGGGCAGTGCAACGACTTATAGAAGATCCGCTTGCTACCCAAATGATCGATGGTAGTATTAAGCCAGGTGATATAGTAAAAATATCGGTCGATAAAGAAGACAAAATTGAACTAAAGATCGCAGTAGGAGTATAAAAAAGACCTAAGTAATAACTTAAGTCTCAAACTTGTGTGTAACTACAGCAGCCAGAACCTCGTTTGTTTGTATCTGCTTTTGCTTGCGGATAACGGTTAGCTAGGTATTCCATTATTTGGCGTTGTTCTGCTCGTATGCAAGTAGAGCAACGTCCATCTACGGCTGGTAAGTTTTCTCGACATCTAGTACATGTACTTTTGTCAGTGTGTTCCGCACAAAACGAAGAATCAGTTATTGGCGAGGACTGGCAGTCCCATCTCCAGTATTCTCGTGATTCGGTAGGTGTCTTCATAGGTAATCCTAACTCTTTGATGAAAATCTGATTTGATAATAACATTAAGCAAAATTTTAGTAAAATATACTTTCGCTTTGTGTTCGTAGTATGATACTATAGATGTATAAGTAATTTTAGTGTGAACAAATAAATATAATGTCAAAAGTAACCAGTCAATTTGTATGTCAAAGTTGTGGCGCCACGTTTAGTAAGTGGAGCGGTAAATGCATGCAGTGTGGTGCGTGGGATAGTCTCGTTGAGTCAGCTCCACTTACATTAAATGCAAAAGTAGGTAATGTCGCTGCTGCAAAGCCAGACAAACTATCAGAAATCAAAGCCGCCAAAGTACCCCGTATGAGCACTACTATTGGCGAGGTTGATACGGTGCTTGGTGGTGGTATAGTACCCGGCTCACTAATTCTATTAGCCGGCGACCCAGGAATTGGTAAAAGTACTTTGGTATTGCAATTGGCCGGTATACTTTCAGGCCAAAAGATGAATGTACTATATGTGAGTGGTGAAGAAAGCGCCAGTCAAATAAAACTGCGTGCCGAGCGTATTACGGGCCTGAGCGAGAACTTTGATTTTGTTGCTACAAGCGATCTTGATAGTATTATTAGCTTAGTAAATAAAGATAGTTATGACCTGGTTATTGTTGACTCTATTCAGACCATGAGCTCTGCAGCGAGCGCTTCTGCCGCCGGTACCATTAGTCAAGTTACTAACGGCGCTAGTAGTTTAATGCAGGCCGCCAAGAGTACTAATACGGCATTTATTTTGATTGGTCATGTTACTAAAGATGGTAATCTAGCCGGGCCACGCTTGCTTGAGCATTTAGTTGACGTAGTTTTATATCTTGAGGGCGATAGGTTTGGTATGGTTAAATTCTTACGTGGGGTTAAGAATCGTTTTGGTGCAACCGATGAAGTTGGAATACTAGAAATGACCGGTACGGGCCTGCAACCAGTCAATAACCCAAGTGGATTATTACTTGAAGAACGTAGCTTAGCACCGGGCAGTGTGGTATTTGCTGCTATGGAGGGAAGTAGGCCATTGCTAGTAGAAGTGCAGGCTCTGGTGAGCCCCAGTGTGTTTGGGTTTCCTAAGCGAGCTAGTGTGGGTGTAGACTTAAATCGTCTCAATATGTTGTGTGCTGTTTTGACCAAACGAGGAGGTATAAATTTGAGTGCTTCAGATGTATATGTTAATATTGTGGGTGGACTCAAAATAACAGAACCAGCAATTGACCTTGCAATTATCTGTGCACTGGCTTCAGCGCACAAAAATGTCATTATAGATTCTCACTTGGTTGTATTTGGTGAAGTTGGTTTGAGTGGTGAGATTCGTACGGTAAATAATACCGAGCGTCGCCTGCGTGAAGCAAAAAAACTTGGTTATAAGTCTGCCCTTACCTCGCCACATAGCAGTCTTAAAGGAATGAAACTACCAAGCAGTATTGGCGAGGCAGTTCAAATTATTACAAAAAAATAACAACAGAAGGAAAACATGATAGAAATTATATTATTAGTACTAGCACTAATAGTTGCTGTACTTTCAGCTTGCGTATTACTACTTATTAAGCAGAATAATACATCTAGCCCGGTCAAAACAAAAACAAAATCTAACACCAAAAGTACAGCAGCAAAAAACCAAATACTCGTTGACACCAGTGCAATTATTGACGGCAGAATTGCCGATATTGTGAAGACAGGCTTTGTGCCAGGCAAGCTTTTGGTACCTCGTTTTGTTTTGGCTGAGCTTCAAAACATTGCCGATAGCGAAGAGCCAATGCGCAGAAGTCGAGGTAGAAGGGGTTTAGAAATGTTAAATCTTATTCGCGAAAACTCTGCTGTTGAACTCGATATAATTGAAGAAAACCCAGAAGACGTAAAAGAAGT
The DNA here is from genome assembly GCA_013816445.1 of Candidatus Saccharimonadota bacterium. Classification (GTDB taxonomy): domain Bacteria; phylum Patescibacteriota; class Saccharimonadia; order CAILAD01; family BJGX01; genus CAILAD01. The sequence continues at coordinate 6,394 of JACDEK010000005.1, read as the reverse complement.
AGATCACAAGCTGGTCTACTTGGCTCGTGAATACGGTACTGATATTTTGACAACTGACTATAATCTAAATCGTGTAGCAACAATAGAACAAGTAAAGGTACTTAATATTAATGAGCTTGCAAATGCCATTAAAGCCGTGGTAATACCTGGCGAGGCAATGCGAGTGAAGGTTGTACAAAAAGGCAAAGAAAAGAACCAAGGCCTTGCGTATCTAGAAGACGGTACAATGATTGTTGTAGAAAATGGCGATAAGTTACTCGGTAAAGAAATAGACGTAGAAGTCACACGCATTTTTCAAACCGTCGCAGGTAAAATGATTTTTGCAGTTGAGCAAGGTCAAGCTAGCAAAAAGCCTACTCAGGCCAAAAAAAGCTATACTCCTAAACCAACTAGACCAAAACACTAGAAGTAGGGTAATAAAAAATAGTTGCGTCTTTATATATAGTAGTATATAATACTTGTACCTAGCTACATTCAATAGGCTCTAAGGAGTAATAATGCAAAGTCGTTGGGAGTACTTTAAAGTAGAGTACCATCAAGAAACCAGGTATTTCAATGTATTTAAGGTTTGGTTTTACTCAACTGTAGTTGTTTGTCTATGTATTGTAGTAGCCCTCTGGTGCTTCAGTACCCAAGAGAGAGCCGTAGCAAATATTGAGAGAACCACTTGGCCCAAAATCGATGCGCACATTATCAACCTCGATGGCCAGGTAGGATCTGCCATACCAACTACACAGCGCGCGACAGTGCAATATGTCGATCCTGTCAGTAACGTGACCAAAAGCGCCAACATTGACCTTATAGTTGGTGGCTGGAAGTTTGGTGATACCATACAAACTTGGGTAAAGACAGAGACCGGTGAAGTCTTTGTACCAAAACGGATCGGTGACAGGCCGTTTAGTACAGAGCCTGAAGTTCTACCTAGCTTCATTTTGAGTATTTCAAGCATTATCTTACTAATTGCCGGAATAATCTGTATCTACACATCCATAGTTATGCCAATTACGTTGAAGGGTTGCTACGCATCTGCTCAATATAAAGAAGCTCGCTCTAAGCTAAGAATGACCTCCTGAATTTCAGGAGGTTTTTTATTTTTCAAATAGAACGTATAATAACAGCACAACTATTATGCGATTTTCACATGTTATTCACCCAAATGGTACAATTCGTCAAAGACGCAACCGCCGCAAGCAACGTTGGCTGAGTCTTGGGTTTATTGTAGTTGTTCTGACAATTCTCTTGATAGCTACACGTTCAAATACTCTTAATTGGTACGAATTTTATACATTCTTTTTTTCTAGTCTTATTAGTGTAGTAATTGGCTATTTTATTGCTGCACTATTGGCGGTAATTCTGGCTCTTGCCTCTACCAAAAATAAATTCATTGAAAATATCTTAGTGCCTGTTCTTGATGTAGCTCAGAGCTTTCCGACCTTTGCTCTTATACCTGTTTTACTTGTACTCTTTAGTACGAGCAGGTGGGTGGTTGTTATCTTTCTTGTAGTTACTATTATTTGGCCTATTACCTTTACTCTAATTGCGGCCATAAAATCAGAGAGAGAAGATCTTTCTGAGGCAGCTACAATCTATGGTGCACACGGTATAAAAAGATTGCGGTATTATCGCCTGCCAGATATGTTACCGGCTTTTGTTACCGGCTCAATTATTGGCTGGGGTGAAGCTTGGGAGGCTCTGATTGGTGCTGAAATTATTGCTAAAGTATCAGGTGTAGGAGCATATCTTGGAAAGCTGGGTGAAAATGGTGGAGTTGCTCAATTGGTGGTGGGTATAACGATGTATCTGTTCTTAATATTTGTACTGAATGAAATTATTTGGATTCCACTACTTAATTATTCTTCGAGGTACCAAAATGAATAGCAAAAAACCCATTCAACTACTACGCATTAGTAAATGGTTTGACGAAAAAGGTGAAAAGCTGAGGGTTTTAGAAGATGTAAGTTTTACTGTTCACCCAGGTGAATTTGTTTGTATTGTTGGTTCGAGCGGCGGCGGTAAAAGTACATTGCTGCGTATTTTAGCCGGCATAATTGAGCCAAGTGAAGGCAGAATAATTAATATGCCAACTGAGCTTGGTTTTGTGTTTCAAAACTTTGCTTTGTTCCCGTGGCTGACGGTGCATGAGAACATTGCCTTTGGCCTTACGATGGCTGACTTAGATAAGAAACAAATAGAAACGCGCGTACGTGAAGAAGTAAAGCGCATTGGCTTGCAAGGCTTTGAGCGGTCACATCCTAAAGAACTATCTGGAGGTATGAAGCAAAGAGTTGGTATTGCTCGAGCCTTGGCTATTCAGCCACAAGTACTCTTACTTGACGAGCCACTCTCGGCACTCGATGAAATTACTGCCAAAAATTTACGAACAGACATTTTGTTTATTTGGCAGCAAACACACAAATCTATTGTAATGGTTACTCATTTGGTAGAAGAAGCTGTTCAGTTGGCAGATACAATTGTAGTGATGAGCTCGCGACCAGGCAGGGTGCATAAAATTATTAAGAACACCTTACCTCGACCTCGCAATACCCGAACAAAAGAATTTTTCAAATTAGTCGATGAAATAGAAGAACAACTATAAGTCTAAGGATAAACTGGTGTTCCACCATTAACCTTGACATAAATGTTTGATGCAATGCCAGATAATCCGTTCCAATTTGACCCTGGCCACGTTGCTGGATTGCTCCAGGCGTACGGAGCAGTAGAATCTGTTTTAGATTGTCCACCCGTGTTGTATAGAATTGCAGTACCACTAGAAAGACCAGAAAGTGTGCAACTCGCAGCCCCTGTACAATTTAAAGTGTATGAAACCGCACCACTAACATTTACAGACTGTGAATTACTTTGGGCATTATACAGACCACTATCATAGACTTTTGCAAAGTAACTATGCACACCCGGGCTCACAACATCGGTAATAGTGACAACGCTTGAGCCAGTTGCTTGAGAGCTAAAAACCGTACCATCTCGATAGAAATCAACTCTATTAACTGGGAATCTCCCACCAACAATATTAGCAGTAACTGTTACTGTTGTACTAACAGCACTTGCAGAAATACTGATAGCAGGAGGTGTATCTCCGCATTGGTGAAGGTCGTCTTTATCAACAGGAATCACTCCGCCGGCATCATATCCAAGGCTACGAGCAAGTGCAGTAACGGGAGGGTTCCAGCGGTTAAATGATGGATCAGTTGGAGGAATTTCAGCCGTAATAGAAGCACCAGTGATTTCTTTCTTGGCATCAGGAGGTGTACAGTCGGTAGCTAATTTACCAGTAACTGAATCGATTGTGGCTTTTTGAGTAGCATCTGCTTTGACAAGAGAGTACCAGCTGGCAAAAATATCAGTGCGAGTTTTTTTGGTATTTTGAGTTGGGGTTTTGCCAGTATTTACATCAAGAGTAACTTGTTTGAGGCCCGGTGCTTGTGCGAACTGTTCTACTGGAGTACCATCAAGTGCACCCTTCATAAACTTGTTCCATATAGGTGCAGAAACTATACTGGCAGCTTGAGTCATTGGTTTGTTGTCATTATTACCCGCCCATACTGCCGTTACAATAGAGGGTGTATAGCCCATTGTCCAGGCATCTTTGTAATCTTCTGTCGTACCAGTTTTGGCAGCGACCGGGCGATTGCCAAGCGTAAGAGGGTTATTGCAAGTGAATACTCCTAAGCTACAACGAGCATTGTTGTCACTCAAAATACTAGATATTTCTGTAGCAACTTGCGCATCTATAACTTGTTTTGGCTTATTGGTTTCTGCATTTGCTTGATCAATTACTTTACCGGATGAATCGGTAATTTTCGTCCAGTAGACTTGGTTGCGCTTCTGACCACTGTCAGCTAGAACAGAAAAAGCATTAGCCATATCTACCATTTTTACTTCTCCTGCACCAAGAGCTAAGCTCAATCCATATTCATCGGCACTTCTGTCAAAGGTAGTAATCCCCATATCTTTCGCTGTGCCTAAAAACTCATTAATCCCCCCAATATAGAGTGATTTAACTGCCGGTATATTTAGTGAGCTAGATAGGGCTGTTCTAGCTGATTGTACACCATAAAAACGTCGGGTGTAGTTTTGTGGTTTGTAGCCACCACCAAAGTCAGTTTGTACATCATACAGCGTACTACCTGGCCCCCAGTTCTTTTTAAATAAGTTTGTATAGACCAGTGGCTTAATAGATGAACCTGGCTGACGGCGAGCGACAGCGACATTGTAGCTACCAAATTCTGGCTGATTGTAGTCATAGCTACCCACCATAGCGAGTACCTCGCCAGTTTTAGGGTCTGCAGCGGTCAGTGCTGCATTTGACCCACCAAAGCTTCGCACACTATTGATATTTGACGCTACAGCATCTTCGGCAATACGTTGTTTGCCTAGATCTAAGCTAGTAATAACCTTTAAGCCACCTTCATTAACGCGTTTTACGCCGTACTTATCTTCAAGTAGTTCACGTACATACTGTACATAATGAGGGGCGGTGACATTTGCGTAAGGATTGTAGGGCTTGAGTTGGGCCAGTATATCAACCTTTTTTGCATCATCTGCTTGAGCCTGAGTAACGTGTTTTTGTTCTACCATTAAGTCAAGTACGTGATCTTTCTTAATTAATAGAGCATCTTTATGATTCCCGTAGGGTGAGTAGTAACTGGGGGCTTGGGGTAAGCTAGCCAGCATTGCACATTGCGAGAGAGTTAAGTCTTTGGCATCGACTCCAAAAAACTGTTTTGAGCCAGCCTGTACACCGTAGGCGGTAGAGCCGTACGGAATTTCATTGAGGTACAGCTTTAAGATGTCATCTTTTTTATAGAGTTGTTCAATCTCAATTGAGAGAATAAGCTCTTTGATTTTACGATTGTAGCTGCGCTCATTAGTAAGAAGCGCATTTTTTACATATTGCTGTGTAATAGTTGAGCCACCACCACGGCTAGAGTCTCTAAAAATAATGCCAGAGAATGCTCTAACTAGCCCCTTAGGACTAAATGCACCTTGGTTATAAAAATCTTTATCTTCAAGAGCTACTGTAGCGTCTTTGATACATTGGGGCATTTGATTATATTCAATCAAACTGCGGTTTTTATCACCATAGATTTCTACCAATAGGTGTTCGCCCGTACGGTCGTAGAGCTTGGTAGTTTGCGCACTCGCTAAGGCGTTAATCTTATTTGGGCTAGGTAGGTCTTTTGCAAACCAAGCAAAAATAGCCGCAATAGCTAAAATAAAACTTAAGATACCAATAGCATAGAGTTTTAGGGCTTTTTTGCTCGTTAATACCTTAAAAACGTGTTTGGGGGCAACTTTACCAATACCTTTGGCTCTTGGTACGGCTGGTGTCCATATCCAGCTAAATACACCAGTCTTTTTTTTCACTAGAGCCCCTGTAGAGCTTATTTTTCTACTACTCTTACTAGTAGAACGTGGCATATTGGCCGAAGAAGACGCGCCGGTTCTGATTACGCGTCTTTTAGATTTGTGGGGTTTTGCTTGTTTAGCCATAAAAGGTTTTGATTCACTTTAGATTATATACAAAAAACGCTCACAGAGCTATAATGTGACATAAGTAACTACTATTTATTATGAAAAAAATTCAAACCGAAATATTACAAGACTTACTAGAGCGGGGCGTAGAAGACGTCATTGTTAGAGCTGAGCTAGAAAAAAAACTCAAGAGTGGCAAAAAACTACGCATTAAGCTAGGTATTGACCCTACGAACCCCCAGATTCATATTGGGCGCGCTACCGTACTCTGGAAACTCAAACAGTTTCAAGACCTGGGTCATCAAATTACCCTGGTTATCGGTACATTTACGGGTACGATAGGTGATGCTAGCGACAAAGACAGCGAGCGGCCTATGCGTGAACGCAGCGAGATTGATGCCAATGCCAAGCTGTACTTTGAGCAGATTAGTAAGATTCTTGATATGAAAAAGGTTGAATTATTTTACAATGGTGATTGGTTTGACAAGATGCACCTGCAAGATTTTTTTGCCCTGACGCAGCTTTTTACTATCCAACAAATGATTGAGCGCGAGAACTTTGCTCTACGCATAGAGGCCGGCAAACCCGTCGGTATCCACGAAACTCTCTACCCAATGCTACAGGGATACGACTCGGTGCAGATGAAAACCGATGTAGAAGTAGGTGGTACAGATCAGCTTTTCAATATGTTGGCTGGCCGCACGGTACAAAAAGCCTACAAGATGGAGCAACAGAGTGTCATGACTTTTCACTTATTGGAGGGTACTGATGGACGCAAGATGAGCTCAAGCTGGGGAAACTGTATATATATTAATGATGAGCCTGCTGAAATGTTTGGTAAGGTCATGACTATTCGTGATGAATTAATACCAATCTATTTTAAGCTCTGTACTGATGTACC
>JACDEK010000051.1 GCA_013816445.1 Candidatus Saccharimonadota bacterium | reverse complement strand
GAACATATTGATGATCCACTGTGGGTTATACAAAAATTAAAAACTCTCGCACCAAAAGGTGTATTATTTGCTACTACCCCAAATACTGAAAGTGATTATTGGAAGAGTTCCGAACAAAATATATATATCCCTAATGATCATGTTTTTTTATTTTGTAAAAAAACAATTGAGATGTTGGCTAAGAAAACTAGGCTAAGAAAACTTAAGATTGAACTTTTTGGCATGGGTGAAAATCATGACTCAAACATAATGTTCTCTGCTAAACTGTAGATTAATTAATATTAGTACCGTTTGGTATCATTTCTAATGTAGTACTGTAGAGCAGTACATTTGGTAAATTCGCATAATTATTTTGATAGGTTTGAGAGTTTGTTATCCATCTTTTCTGACCATTTTCAATTAAGTATATTTTACCGTCGTACCCTCGAGCAATACTTTGTAGATAAGACTGTAAAGGTAACGAATCAAAAATAGATGCTGAAACTAACTCATCAGTACTCATAGTTGAGCCGTATGTAGCTTTAATACTTAAATCAGGAAATCCTGCTCCTGTTCCAAAATTAATCATCTTTGTTCCGCTTCCGGCTTTCTTTAAGAAAATTGGTGCATTTTTCCCAGCATCAGTAAAGCTATCAATCGTTTGCTGACTAAGCTTAGTTATTGGTATTTGACGGCTTATGAATCCGTAATTTACTAGTTTTGCAAATGACTCTATATAATATTTCTTACCCTTGCTGAATAACCATATTCTTGAATCTGCCGGATTATTAGATTGAATAATATATGAGGCTACTAACGAAGATTGGTTAAAGAAGCCTGTATTCAAGTTAGTTACATTCCCTGAATTCACACCATAAGCATCATCAAATCCACCTAACGCAATTCGTTGTCCTCCTTCCATTATATAATTGATACCGCCTATATTAACAAACTGAGTTACACTTGGTTTAGAACTAAAACGTGAAATTGTATTAGGAGAAATAATTGCAGGAGTACTAAATCCCCATGTATTCAACATGTTATCGGGTACAAGATGAGAATAACCATCCTCTAGGAAGTATTTAGCTACACCGGTGTCTACTTTAAAAGAAACAGACGTAGTTTGTTGGTATTGATAAACAAATGATTGTGAAAGTGATGTTATAGTGGCTACCCTTGGATATCCCCAGGCATTCAGAGTGTTAATATCTGGAATGTGCCTAATACTTTCAGCTTCAACAGTATAGATATGTGGGGTGCCTTGAATCTGAAAAATAGCGGAGGCATTCGTGCTATCTATTAAACCAGAAATACTAGCTGGATTATAAATATCTATAGTACTACTATCATTTTCCCAAGCATTCAAGGTGTTTTGATCAGGTATCCAATGTTTTTTTCCATCAAGAACAAATGTTTTATCAACAGGTGACGTAACTCGAATAATACTCCTGGCGTTATTTGCACTTGGCAAGAGATCGCCTAGATTTTGACTTATTACCAGGAGGTTATTCGTATAGTTCCAAGTATTTAATACATTGCCATCCGGTAAATATCTTTTATTTCCACCATCGAGCAAATACCATTTTGGGTCATTTGCTGGCTTAATAAAGTTTGAGCTAGTAATACTTTGAACAAAACCTAAAGCTAGACTACTTATCTCAGTAAAGGCTGGACTACCCCAGTTTGCCACCTGATTATCATCTGCTAGAATAATTTTTCTATTAGTATCAATGATATATTTTGATCCTGAAGAACTAACAAACCTACTAGCATCTGGTCCAATTGACTTTAATGTAAGATACTCTGGAGTTGTGGTTATTTCATTACTAGGTATATATCCCCATTGATATAAAATATCATTATTAGGTAGGTTATTTTTTTGACTACTATTCATTAGCCAGTGCCTTTGATCATTAGAGTCACTACTTTTTGCAAATCTTCCCAGGTGATTGGTCTCTGGAATATTATTAAGTACCAAGGTAGCAGATACATTATTTATATCTTGTTGCGTATATCCCCAATTCTGAAGATGCTGAAGTGTTGGTATGTAATGTTTTTCACCGTTGGATACAAAATAATAGTACGGTCCTGCACGCCCAACTTGCTTCAGGTCTGGAAGTGTAGCAAGTGAATCGAAGAATGATTGAGGTACCTGTGTAAGACTAAAACTACTTAGCCTCCAACTCGAATAGGTTTCTGTAGTCGGAATCCACATTTTTGTGTTGCCTATTCGCAAGAAATATCTAGAATCATTCGGTGCTTGAATAACTTGTGTGATAAATTCTGTAGAGTTTGTTGAACCAAACCAATCTGTAAAATCACGCCAAAAATTTCTATTACCATATGCACTACAATTATCTCCTAAACCATATAAGTTATTCAGAGCGGCTTGATTTGGTTGATAAGGTGTATATGAATACAAAGCTGCTGTGGATCTATTTTCAATAAATACTTGACTTGAGCCGCAACTAGCATTTGGGCTCCACTTAATTGTTGAGGCGCCAGGAGTATATGGAATAAACCAATTGGGGTTATTATCAAAATAATTTCTAAAATGCCGTGCTCCTTGGCCAACCTGATTAGTAAAACCATAATAAGCAGGGTCGCAGCTACCACTGTCTGGGCAAGCAAAGCCCATTGCAGTTCGGTATTGCCAAGCTTGAGGAAAAGTATCAGTTACGAGTCCATTCTCTTTTTGTAAAGTAACTATGATAACCTGTGGGTTAATATTATAGTTTTGAGACTGTTCCCATATTATTTGAGATGCAGATTTACCATTCTCTATATAATCTTTTAAGCAAGTGTATCCTGTATTACATGAATTAACTTTAGAATTTAAAAATATCTGTATATCTTGAGCTGACATACTGGCCTTATTTGTAAAAACTCCGTCATCAATAATTCTTCCAGGGTTAAAAGTTGCTGAGTTTGCAGCCCTTGAATTTCCAGTAAGTAAGATAGTGGATAGAAAAATTGCAAAAATAAAAGATATTACAAAAAACAATTTATTTCTATTCAACTGAAAAAACCTTTTCAATATTACCCTCTCTTCCATTGCTTTTTACTTGTAGGCTTAGTTTCCACTCTCCTTTTTGTAATTCTGATTTACTAATAATAAATCCATCGCAATAATTATAACTTGGCCCAGCTACCATAGCTGCATTTTTCAGAACAGTTACTGAATCTTTCTTTAGTGAAAGACTACAGTTACCAGAATTTACTTCATCAACTAGTACTCTCACAATTACCTGACTTGGATTTTGGGAAATCTGAGAAATAGTCATAGTAATTGGATTACCAACAGGATTTTGATTTGTAGTCATAGTTTTTGCTTGAGAATCTTTATTCTCAATACTTGTACCGTCTGGTAGAATTTTCTTGTTTTCTTCAGAGTTAGATGTATTCTTTTGAGGGATTGAGTATCTCTTAAATACAAAAAATGCCCCAATCAAGAGAAGTATTCCGATAATGACTGCAATAAAAACATATCTGACAAATTTTTGTTTTTTCATCTACATATATTATAACACTCAAGTCAAAGAGTTGTGACTCTAATACAGACTATAAGATTTCTATAAGATATTTACCATATCCACTCTTCACTAAATCAGTACTGATCTTCTCTAGTTGTGTTGCGTCAATATAACCTTCATTAAAAGCCACTTCTTCAATACAGCCTATCTTTAAGCCGGTGCGTTTTTCTATAACATGTATATACTCAGCGGCATCCATCATAGAAGTAAAAGTGCCGGTATCGAGCCAGGCTGAGCCGCGATCCATAATCTGTACTTTGAGTTTACCTTGGCGCAAATACTCCTCATTAACAGTAGTAATCTCTAGCTCTCCCCGCTCGCTGGGTTGAATACTTTTGGCAATCTTAACCACACTATTATCATAGAAATATAACCCAACAACTGCATAGTTACTCTTAGGCTCTTGAGGTTTTTCTTCTATAGAAACAGCTTTTTGGGCGTCATCAAACTCAACTACACCGTAGCGCTCTGGGTCTGATACTTGGTAGGCAAACACTACTCCTCCATTTGGGTCAGTACATTGCTTCAGACTCTGACCAAACTGATGGCCGTGAAAGATATTATCACCCAGCACAAGGGCCACAGAATCATCACCAATAAATTCTTCGCCAATAATAAAGGCCTGGGCAAGACCTTCTGGCTTGGGTTGGGCCTTGTATGTAAGACTGATGCCAATATCACTACCATCGCCAAGCAGGCGCTTAAACTGGTCTTGATCTTGAGGAGTGGTAATAATAAGTATGTCTTTGATACCAGCCATCATGAGAGTACTGAGAGGGTAGTAGATCATTGGCTTATCATAAATAGGCATTAGTTGCTTACTAATACCTTTGGTGATTGGGTATAGGCGCGTGCCACTCCCGCCAGCTAAAATAATTCCTTTCATGCTATCTATCTCCTTTTTAACTATTTGATTATACCAGATAGAAAAAGCCCCTACACTAGGTAGAGGCTTGTTTGTCTAAATAATCACTCAAGGCAGCATACCATCCACGAACGTAAAAGCTTTTCTTATTTGACTTATCATCAATAATTACACTACCAGAATAATCGAGCGCCGAGTACTGTGGGCGCGGTGCGATAATGTGCGGATTAGCTAGTAGGTATTCTTCTGTACTGACTGGTACAACCGTACATTTAATACTCATGAGAGAGAAAATAGTTTCTGCAAGATACGCCCAACTAATAGGGTCACCACCATTACAAAAGTGATAGGTGCCAAATTGCGGTTTGTACTTCATTAAGTAACAACAAAATTCTGCCAAATCTAGCGCATTGGTAGGTAGCCCAAACTGGTCATTGACTACCCTTACTTCATCTCTACTTGTACCAAGTAAAAACATAGTACGTACAAAGTTTGGCCCGTTGCCATATAGCCACGAGGTACGTACAATGTAATGCTCCGAGTTATCTCTTACTGCAATTTCTCCGTATAGTTTTGACTTACCATACACACTTGTTGGGTTAGTGGGTGCATCTGGCTTGTATGGCTCAGTAGCTGTGCCATCAAATACATAGTCAGTACTGATATGAATAAGAATGGCTTGGTGAGTGTAGGCTTCTTGTGCAATTTGAGCAATAATTTCTACTGCAGTAGTGTTTACTAAGTAGGCTTGGTCTGGCTCAACCTCTGCTTGGTCTACTTTGGTATAGCCAGAGGCATTAATAACAAACTCAACATCTAAATTCTGTGTAAATATTTCGGCAACTTCAATTACACTTGTAACATCACAATCTTCTCTAGTGTAAAAACTTACATGAGGTAATAATTTTTGTAATGCCTTGCCAAGCTGGCCACCAGCGCCAAACACAATTACTTTTGCCATGTGCAGTTACCCCAATCAAAGTCTGTGAGAAATGGTGCATTCTTGTCACGCTCAGAAATAATTGGCTCAAAAATAGGCCAATCAATATCGATATCAGGGTCATTATAGGCAATTTCGGCCTCAGTCTCTGCTGTATACAAACTCCCAACAATATATGTATAGACTGCAGAATCAGAAATTACCACGAACCCATTACCAAAACCTACTGGCAAGAATAACTGGTGGCCGTTTTTTTCTGTTAGTGCTACTCCGGCATACATACCGAAGGTTGGTGAATTGAGACGTAAATCAACGGCAACATTAAATATTTCACCATATGCACAACTAACCAATTTTGGTTGACCGGGGTCTAACTGAAAGTGAATAGCTCGTAAAACACCGTGATTTGATCGAGAACGGTTCATTTGAACTTCATCGATTTCAACGCCCATTCTTTGATACGTTTCGCGTCGATAAGTTTCTAAGAAATATCCTCTGTCGTCACCAAATATATCTGGCTTTACTAACAATGCGCCATTTAGCCCAAGGTCTTCGACTTCCATAGTCTTCTCCTTTTATAGAAAGGTGCAACAGATATAGTATAGTGAATGTGTATTTTATTGCAAGAGACTCAAGTCTATTGGCCCTGGGCTGTGTATTTGGCCTCAACTTCATCTTTGAGTGGCTGCCACCAAGCTTGATTGTCTGTGTACCACTGAATAGTTTGTGTAAGGCCTGCTTCAAACTTAGTGTATTGGGGTTTCCAGCCCAACTCACGGCGCAGCTTACTAGAATCTATAGCATAGCGCATATCATGGCCTGGGCGGTCTTTAACATGCTTGTAATCGCTAGTAGATTTACCCATGAGGCGCAAAATAGCTTCTATAACTTCTTTGTTGTTTTTCTCGCCATCAGCACCAATAAGGTAGGTCTCACCAATTGTGCCCTTCTCTAATATTAAAGTCACTGCAGAGTTATGATCATCTACGTGGATCCAGTCGCGCACTTGCTCACCA
>JACDEK010000050.1:6109-6417 GCA_013816445.1 Candidatus Saccharimonadota bacterium | reverse complement strand
CGGTACTACCACTGCTACCGTACTCGCTCAAGCTATTATTGAAGAAGGTATCAAAAATGTTGCAGCGGGTGCCAACCCTATGGCAATTCGTCATGGTATCGAAAAAGCCGCCCAAGCTGTAGCAGCCGAGCTCACTAAGATTGCCAAACCAGTCAAAGAATCTGCAGATATTGCTAACGTAGCATCTATCTCAGCTGCCGACCCAGAGGTAGGTAAGCTCATTGCCGAAGTTATGGATGTTATTGGAGAAGACGGAATTGTAACCGTAGAAGAAGGCCAAACACTTGGCCTAGATAAAGAAGTGGTAG
>JACDEK010000050.1:0-6099 GCA_013816445.1 Candidatus Saccharimonadota bacterium | reverse complement strand
CGGCTATGTGAGCCCTTATATGGTTTCAGATACCACCCGTATGGAAGCTACTATGGACAATGCTCCTATACTGATTACCGATAAAAAGATTAGTTCGGTACAAGAGCTCTTACCACTCTTAGAAAAGCTCGCTGCCGAAGGTAAGAAAGATCTAGTTATTATTGCTGAAGATTTAGAAGGTGAGGCTCTCACAACCCTTATTTTGAATAAATTGCAGGGTCGCTTTAATACTATTGCCATCAAAGCTCCGGCTTTTGGTGACAGACGCAAAGAAATGCTTGAAGACATTGCTATCTTAACTGGTGGACAGGTCATAACTGAAGAAATTGGCCTTAAGCTAGAAGACGCTACAGTAGAAATGCTTGGTGAAGCGCGCAAAGTAATTGCCACCAAAGACAATACCACAATCGTCGAGGGTAAGGGTGAGCAAAAAAGCGTTAAAGATCGAGTCGCTCAAATGAAAAAACAGCTTGCTGAACTTACTTCTGAGTACGAAATGGAAAAACTCCAAGAGCGTATTGCTAAGCTAGAAAGTGGTGTAGCTGTTATTAAAGTCGGTGCAGCAACAGAAGTAGAGCTCAAAGAAAAGAAAGCGCGTATAGAAGACGCTATCAACTCTACCAAAGCTGCCGTTGCAGAAGGTATTGTACCTGGTGGTGGTGCAGCTCTTATTAAGGCTTCAAAGGTTTTAAATAAGCTTGAGCTTGAAGATGAGCAACAGATTGGTGTAAGTATTGTACAAAAAAGCCTTGAAGCGCCTATTAGACAAATTGCCGCTAATGCCGGTATCAGCGATATCGCTGTAATTCTCGAAACCATTCAAAAAGGCGACAAGAATATTGGTTGGGACTTTGCTAAAAACCAAAAGGTAGATATGCTCAAAGCTGGTATCATTGACCCTGTCAAGGTAACCAAGTCAGCTTTGCTTAATGCCGCCAGTGCTGCAGCAATTCTACTCACTACCGAAGCTGCTGTAGTAGAAATACCACAAAAAGATGCTCCAGCTGGTGGCGGAATGCCAGATATGGGTGGTATGGGCGGAATGATGTAACAACTGCTTTTCGACGACAGAGGTTGGAATGGAGTAAAAAACCCGGGGAAGTTCTCGGGTTTTTTGATATTTAAGAACGAAATATTTTTGATGGTTGAAGTTAGGTCTTAGCAGTTCTCGGCTGAACTCGAACAGTACGACACCTTGCTCTCTATACCTCTAGCTGTGACTAGAGGACTAACGAGAAGAGAAGAAAAGTATTGACAAAGAATAATAAATTTGCTATAATACCAAGCAATTCTGATATTCGTGAAACGAAAGAAGGAGAGCATCTTGCTCGAACTGAAGGATGCCCAAGAAATGCCGTTCACGATGTTCTTCGGTGCCAACGGTACCGCACACATCATTCCACGAGGAGGTGCGGGCGATGACGACCTCTTCTGCGAAGAGGCGCCCTTTTCGCTCGACGAGACCTTCGACCCAGTTGAAGTCGACCAGGAGTTCTGGCACAACTTCGACCCGCACTTCTACCAGGTGCAGCACGAGGTCGGAAACGACTGGTGGTGGGTACCACTGACGATTCGTGAGAACCGTCGAATGCGGCAGCACATCGGGTGTCCGCCGGCTCATCCGCCCAAGACCCACAAGTAGCCGGACTACCGACCAAACAGGCATTGACCTGTTCACCAGCCAGCCCACATCGGGCTGGCTCTTCTTTTACCTGCTATTAGTTGTAAAACCCCCTATTTGAAAAGAGCATTTCATGGCTTGAAATCAGGTGATCTATCTGATATTCTAAACGTTCGCACCTATCCATCGACAGCTATGGGGGTAATAATGACATTTGGTAGAAGTGATTTTGATTGGCCCGAGTTGGATCGTCGACCTGATGATCTCGATTATTACGACTCGCCTTATGAAGGTGATGATGATTACGCTGAACCCACGCTCGGGCCAGCTGTATTGCTTAGTGGTAGAGAGGTTGAAGTCAGCTTTCTCGATGCCTTGCTTGAGTGGGATGATGACTTTGTTGTTATGTCTGAGCAAGAACGAATGTACCTGCAGCCATGGTATGACCGCGAAAAGTTTCTTCAAGCACTGCAAGAGATTGACGAAAGCCTTGATGAGGCTTTTGAAGCACTTACCCCGCCAGCCCGCAAAAAGAACCGCGTGGCTCGCCGGCTTGGGCAAAAATATGGCTTCAAGCTGTTTGAAAAGTCGTCACCCGAATGTACGGGTGGACACGATTACAGTACAGGGCACAAATCATACCGAAACAACGGGCAAAAGCCCCGTAAACCCTGGTTCAAGTAGTACTTTCCCCATCTGGCAACAGGTGGGGATTATTTTTTTATTATTCTTGGTAGACAATCAGCTATCTGATCTGATACAATACCAGTCGTTTTGCACGTCATCGCACCTTTTATGTTATCTTGGAGGAAATATGCCCACTGCAGATCAGCTCAAGACACAAGCTGACGAATTTCGCTGTGCTGGTCGAGGAGACCGAGCATTTAGTCGGTACCTGCAAGCTCAAGATTTTTATCTTACTTCAGATAATGTACTTGAGGCCACGCAGTGCATGCATATGCTTGGTGTAACCCTAGTCTTTGAAGATAGGGCAGATGAGGGCCAAAAAGCCCTCAAAGCAGCTTTAGAAGCCTACCAGCAACTACGCAATACGCTCGGTATAGCTCAAGTACAGCGTGATCAAGGAATAGCTTGTTTAATAAACCGGCGCTACCTGACAGCGCTCGATTGGCTTATCAAGAGCCGAAAGAGCCTACTTAACTCAGATCAGTTAGCCGAGAGGGCCATTACCGAGGCTAAGATTGGCCGGTTATATGCCCTAGATGGTGAATATGGCCAGGTAGATGGATGTTTTAATGAAGCCTATCTGTTGCTTTCGAAAGATGAGCATATTGCCTACCAGATCACTGCCAATATTGATAATGCCTTTGCCTGCCTAGAATTGGCGCAAATTGGCCATATGAGTAATCATATTGATACAGCTTGGGCTCTTCTGGTGCAATCTGGTGAAATGTTGGTGCAAAAACGCCAAGTTCTACAGATCACGGGCCTCAGAGTGAGGCTTGCGATCAATCAAAAAGACTGGCACCAAGCTCGCGCAATCTTTAAGAGTGAGTTTTTACCTCTGCTTGACGACCTATCACCAGGTAATCAAGCCTCTCTCAACCGAGAGATTGATATTGATCAGCTCAAAAAAGACTTGTCATTACCTTAAACCTACCCTTTCCTTATCTGTTACTAGATAGGGATTTTTATTTATAAGCTATTTATACTATTTTTGTCAGACAATAAATACATTTTTACTATTAATTAACAGGTTAAATACTATTTCTTGCATTAAAACTTACTATTTTATTGACAAAAAGTATTGACAAACTAACAAAAGTTTGATACAATACTTTGCGAACCTTTGAAAAGCCATGTGCTTGCCAAGGGTCAATACATTGACAAAGCAAGAATATACATAAGCAGTAGAACGCTTTGTAGCACCGGCTGGCAGATGCATACGCCCGCCAGTGCTGCAAAGCCACAATTATCTGCAACCTTGCAAAATTGTGAAGATATGCTGAAATCAAGTAGGCATATCGGGGTCTGAGGAGGCCCTATCTACTATGAACACTGATACCGTTACCACCGTTGTCGATTCCACCGAAGCCGTCACCGAGACCGAGGTCAAGGGCCACAAGCCCTCCGTCGTGTTCCCGGCCGACTGGGCGCGGGTCACCCCGCGTACCGAGACCGAGGTCAACGCGATGTCCAGTTCGCACATCTACTCGGTCATCCGAGTCATCCGGCACTCGGAGGTCTACCCCCAGCTCTACATGAACCAGCAGCAGCTGGTCGCCGAGATCGACACCATCGATCCCGGCGAGTCCATCCCTGCGGCCGTCACGGTCGCCTGGAAGGGATTCATCCGCGGCTTCCTGAAGAAGGAGGCTGGCTGGGAGAGCGGTCAGCGTCGTTCGGCCTGGAGTGATCTCCGCACGGAGGTCGAGGCCATGGACAGCTTCAAGCTGTACGTGACCTTCCAGACCAACGCGAGCGACAGCGAGGCCTTCTTCGCAGCCAAGCGGAGCATGGCCGAACTCAAGTTCGTGCTCGGCTGGTGCAAGAAGCACCAGTTCGTGGCAACGCGCCGGAACCTGCAGGACGTGCTGTACACCGAGGGCTACGAGCCCGACGTGAACATCGCGTCCCTCAGTCTGGAGGATCTCCGCCATCTGGGGGACATCGCCGCCGAGGCCCAACGCCTCACCGGCTCGCTCGGGCTCAACACCCGATCGACCCAGCAGAAGGGTTCCGGTTCGTCCACCACCTCTTCCGACCAAAAGAAGCGGCAGGCGGCCAACAAGGCCAAGCGTGCGGCCGACAACCGTGCCCGTGCAGCTCAGCATCCCAAAGGTGCCAAGCCCGGCCTGTTCACCAAGAAGAACTAGTAGTTTTATCTACTAAGTAGGTCCCTCAGAGCCTGCTACAACCAACATCTACCCTTCGAGGTAGATAAAATCTGAGACAACCCCTCCTCCGTGGGGGTCAGAAGCTAGAGGTTAGACCTCACTTGAGCCTTCCGCTCATGCTTCTGGCCCCCTGGGGCCAAACCAAAGAGTCAGACATATTCTTGCTTTGTCTCTTTCCCAGAGTTACTTACTTTAAATAAGTGATTGTGAGAAAGACAATCCATCTGCTAGCTAGATGGATTTTTGTATTTACTTGATAAAACCGCAACGGCTTCAATGGGTGTTGTAACTATTGACAAATACTACTCACCCTTGTACTATTACACCTGTAATACTCGTACCTACCAACTTACAAGAGAGGCTATAAATGCCCACGCTCACTACCCAACCGGAGGACATTATGTCCAGGTCAACCAAAATTGATTTTGGACCAAACTATGAACGTATTACTCCAGAGACTAAAGCAGAGCTTTTGGCTTGTGAGCCACTTGAGATTGCTAATATGATTTACCAAGTACGTCATAGAGAGATGCTTTTCTCACAAATTACTAGTCGACACTGGCGCCATACTATCAAGAAAATTGATCAATTTGACCTTGCGCAACCCATTTTTATTCCTAATGAACTCTTAGGTGAATGGGTGCAGTTCTTGCAAAAGGTCTTGCAGTGGCGTGAGAATCAACAGCAAGATAATCTACTCTTCAAGACTGAGCAACGCCACCAACGTAGTAAAAAGCTCTTGAGAGAGTTAAAAAAGAATCAAACCTTTGCCGTATATCTCAGCCGCAGTCAACTGATCGGCTCTATGGCAAATATTAGATTAGAGTTAATTGATACAATGAGAGCTGATGAAGTTGAATACACCGATCTCTTAGAAGCTCAGCGGTGGTGTGATGCCTATAGTGAAGTTGTGAGTAGCTCGGCTTTACACAACTACTGCCAACAGCATGGTCTTCAAGAAAATAGTCTTGCCAAGCTTACTTATCTTCAACTCAGAGATCTAGCTGAAGGTGTAAGCCAATTTACGGCCAAACAAGAACTGATTGAGACTATCAATGCGCTGTTTGGTGACTGGCGCGAGCTAATCGCCAACCACCCTAGCTACCTTCGTGCCCAAAACGAACCACTGACTAGTCTAGCAACAGCTCAGCTCAAAGAGCTACTGCGAGAGCTAGAATCTCTCAGTGACAGCGGCATCGGTTTTGATGCGGCAGGCAACCTTGTTGCAAAGCAACAGAATACATAACACTTTTCTATACAGCCCTGACCCAAAAGAAACTAAGTTTCTCTTGGGTCTTTTTTTATTTTTTTAAAACCTGATTCTGCTATACTGAAGAGTATGAATACTCTTAGTGGATTAGACAAACTCGACCCAGAACATATATTTACGACTATTAATGACCAGCCTGCTCAACTCAGGCAAGACTATGGTGACTCTATGCGTAGCGCCATTACAGCTGATGAAGGCTTAGGTATTACGAGTATTATACTAGCTGGAATGGGTGGCTCTGCTTTGGGTGGGAGTATTGCCAAAAATTGGCTCTTTACTCGCTTAAATGTACCTTTTGAGCTGGTACGTGGCAGCTCTATGCCAGCTTATGCCGATAATCACACCCTAGT
>JACDEK010000115.1 GCA_013816445.1 Candidatus Saccharimonadota bacterium | reverse complement strand
ATTACGGCGCTTTGTACGCTTAGGTGCAGCAGGCCTATGCCAAAGTAGGCAATTGGTACAATTACTAGAAATAGCGCAATAGATATGCCGTAAGATTTGGCCCGGGTATCTATTTTTAACTTCGTCTCTTCGTAGGGCTTGTTATTAATGTAGGCACTTAGTCTCGCTACTTTGTCTCGCACGCTCCAAGTCTCAAAGGCCACATGTATTAGCTCGTTGATAGCTAGGGCTAGTAATAGATTGGTTAAGTTAGTACTCATACTTATAATTATAACAAATAATACTACTTAGAATTATTATAATGATACGGGCACTTATATTTATAACCAGGTAACCATAGCTGTTTAGTGGCTCGGGCTGTTTACTACTTCCAAAACACATAAATTATTATGAACTTTGGAGGTAGGCTCGCTCGCTGCTTGCGCAGCGAGCCAAGCCTTGAAACTTGTGTCAGTGTTTAGACACTGACACTGACGTAAGGAACGCCGCCAGGAAAGGCAGACCACATCTCGCGATCCATCAAGTAATGAGCTTTGCCGATGGCGATACCGAGAATAAATAGCTGATCCATCGTTTGATGCATGCCCGTCCACTGGTTGCCGTGTCGATCCATACAAGCATTCAAGAAAGACATGCCACCACCACCGCTCTCGCGGTAATCATCAGGGAGCTCGGCCAGCATGGCCTCGATCTCTGGCTGGTGGGCATTGAGCCGAGTGGGGTTGAACCCCGCCTTCATCATGATGCCTTCAGCCACGATATGATCGGTGGTGTCTTCACCGTCGCGAAAAAGGCAGTCCTCGAAGATCTCTACGACGTTATGAGGGTTGAGTACAAGCGTGTCGCTCATGGTGATCCTTTTCAGATTGATTTCAAGGGCTCTCTGGTTGAGAACTATAATGTATTAGCACTTTATTAAACGTACGTCAATATACATACCTTATTTCACTTTATATAGATGGGTGTTTGTAGTTTTCAATCTATAGATAGAAGGTTATACTGTAGCTATAGAAAATTATGGAACAAGATTCAACAGAACAAAATAGTAAGCCTTTACCAGACAATATCGGCGCTCAAGTAAGATGCTACAAAGAGGTTTATTGTGGCTATGATATTTTACGCTCACTTACAGCCAAAGATATGAAAAAAATAGGCTTTGCAAATATGCACAAAAACAATATAGCTAGATACATTGATCTTGTTCCAATGATTGATACCAACAGAAATAACCTGGCCATTATAACCTGTTCTCGGCACTACAGGGTGCTGGCAGAGGGCCTGCGCAACTTATGCAAAAACGGCAATACCCACGAGTATACTCAGCACCAGAGCAATAAAGTAATGTTTTCTAGCCAAGCCATTGGGGTGTACTTGCAGTTTGGTATATTAATGCACGAGAGTTGGTAAGGTAAAAAGAAGACCAGAATGAATATAAAAAAATGTAGTAATATAATGGGACGTGGCCAAGTGGTAAGGCGCCTGCCTCTGGAGCAGGAGATCGAAGGTTCGACACCTTCCGTCCCAGCCAAGTAGTGCACCAAAGGTGACTGGAGTGCCTTTGATTCAGTACTTGGGATGTATAATAGGTCTATGACCGAAACTCGCAAAAAACTAGCTGAAACTCAGTACTTTTTTGGACTTACACAAAAGCTTTTTAAAGCGGGCTTTCGTGATTTTGAGTATAACTTAAATGCATTCATTGGTTCTGCCCGTAACGTTACTTTTGTAATGCAAAAAGAATTTACTAATGTACCAGGATTTAATGAGTGGTGGGCCAGCAATTCTACCCAAAAAGATGAGTCTATGAAAAAGTTTGTAGCTCTACGAAACGTTTCTGTAAAAGAGAAGTCTATAGGTCACAACACATTCACTCTAAAACACGACTTCGGCCCAGATGGGCTCCATGTTGTAGGTAAAAAGGGGCCTACATCGGTAGTTAGTGATCCAATCCGTTTCGATACTCCAATTCCCGAGCATGCTTATGTAACGATTAAGGATGATTACGGGGAAAGACGAGTTAAAGCAAAGCTCATACATGATTTTAGTGTAGTTGAGACTTACGATCACGGTACAAAACAGATTAAGTTTGATGGGTTTATTACGGAGGCAAATGATTATCTTGGCAAACTAGAGAAAGTTGTAGATGAGTGTGAGGATAAATTTGGTATTCAAAAATGAATAAGGTCGCGCTAGACACAAACTTTCTAATTCTATTGAGTAAAAACAAAGAGTTATTGCAGGTCGTTGTTGATG
>JACDEK010000114.1 GCA_013816445.1 Candidatus Saccharimonadota bacterium | reverse complement strand
GCATTGTTTCGGTTGCGGCAAGGGCGGAGATGTTTTTAAGTTTGTGATGGAAAAAGAGGGGCTAAGTTTTCCGGAGGCTCTACAGATGCTGGCGGATCAAGCTGGTGTGACACTATCGAAGATTGCCACGGGGGGACTAGATAAGCGCAAAAGTCTACTGGCCATCAATGAATTGGCTGCCAAGTTTTATCAAAAAGTTTTATTAGATACCGAAGAAGGCCGCAAAGCTCAGAGCTATTTAACTGACCGGGGACTAGTGCAGGAAACTTTGGCACAATTTCGGATTGGCTGTGCGCCAGCTAATGGTCACGCATTGGTAGATTTTTTGAAAAAGCGAGAGGTGCCAGAAGAGGACATTGAAAAAGCGGGTCTAGCGAGCCGTAAAGGCAATTATTTGCAGGATAAGTTTGTCCATCGGGTCATGTTTCCGATTTGTGATGCGCTTGGCCGGGTAGTGGCATTTACCGGAAGAGTGCTAGATGAAAAATATGTACCTAAGTATCTTAATTCGCCAGAAACGCCGATCTTTAAAAAAGGCGAAATATTGTTTGGATTGCACCTGGCCAAGGATAGCATTCAAAAGCTCGGTTATGTGGTGCTGGTGGAAGGCCAGATGGATGCGATTAGCTCGTATCAGGCTGGGGTAACTAATGTAGTGGCGACTTCCGGCACAGCGATTAGTGATATTCAGTTGCAAATGTTGCGGAGGTATACGGGTGAACTAGTGCTGGCTTTAGATGCTGATAACGCGGGAGTTGCGGCTACCAAACGAGTATTCGAAATGGCGGTAAAATTTGATGTGGCAATCAAGGTGGTTTTGTTGGGAGAGGCTAAAGATCCGGATGTACTTATTAAACATGGAGAAGCCTGGCAAAAAGCAATCGCGGCAGCAGTGCCAATGATGGATTTTTATTTCATGTCGGCAATCGGTCAATATGACTCTAAATCGCTAGAAGGCAGAAAAGGGCTTACCCGCGAGTTGCTTTCGATTATGGTCGATATTACTGATCCGGTAGAGAAAGATTTTTATATAAAGAAGTTGAGTAGCCTGGTGGGGGTGGAGACCCGGGCGCTTTATGATGCCTTAAGCCGGCCCAAGCCTAGACATCCATTTGCGGCTAAAAAGGCCGAGATTCAGGGGGATCAGTTGTCTCCGTCTTGGTTGGAGGATCGGATTGTAGCATTGGCCTTGCATCGCAAAGAGTTGATTCCGCAGGTAATCGAAGGAGCAAAGTCAATAAAATGGGCCTCTGGACTGGCAAATACCATTTACGAGACATTGGTTGGTTGCTATACTTCACCTGATTCGTTTAGATTTGAAGATTTGCTAGCGCAACTGCCCGCTCCTCAAAAGACGGGTTTGCTGGAGCTGATGTTGGTGGTAGAAGAAAGCTATCAGGAAGTTGCGACAGAAGACCTTGCCAAAGAAATAGCCTTGTACTTGGGAGTGCTTACAAAGTGGTCTCATACCGCTCGCAGGCAGGAGCTGGTACTGGCAATTACAGAAGCAGAAAAGAGCAATGATCATCAAAAACTAACTCAGTTGCTTTCTGAACTTAATCAATTAAATTAGGTTATAGCAAATAAGTTTTTGGACAATGACACCAAAAAAGGTGGCTCCCAAAAAACAATTAGGTAAGAAAACCCATCGGGCGGAGATTCTCCGGCCGAAATCCAAGTCCCCTCAGGGGAAGGTGAGAGCCGTAAAGGTTGCTCCCAAAAAAGCTGTAACAGCTAAGAAAAAACCAGTGGTGCAGAAAGCCAAGAAAGCGGTAGCCAAAGTGGCGAAAAAACCGGTAGTTAATAAGAAAAATTTGGTGGCGAAAAAACCGATTAAGAAACCGGTGAATTTGAAATCCAAAGCAACAGCCGGCAAGCCTGTGAAGAAGCAGCCGGTAATTAAAAAGCCTGCCCAGAAAGCGGATATCAAAAAAGTCGTCAAGCCAATGGCTAAAGTAACTACGGTAGCTAAAAAAACAGTAGTTGCCGTAAAGCCCGCAGTTGCCAAGAAGCCGGCTGTAAAAAAAGATAAGTCTGAAGTTGCGCCAAGCGCTAAGACATCTATCAAGCCAAAAGCCAAAAAGAACGACGAGGCTTTATTGGGTGATCCTATTGAAGAGCCGGAAGAGGAAAAGCTTTTTGACTTGGGTGAGGATTTGCTGACTATGGCGCAGACTCGCAAAAAACGAGCAGCCAATTGGCCGCCCATAATTGCCGATTTAGTTTTGCGTGGTCGGGACAAAGGGTTCATTAC
>JACDEK010000049.1 GCA_013816445.1 Candidatus Saccharimonadota bacterium | reverse complement strand
ACCCAAAAGCGTTGAAGAAGCCAGTAAAAAAGTAGGGGCCAAGGTTGCGGCCCAGCATGCTCATGAGTAGGTTTGGTAGATTTTGTATGTTAGATGTTTGAATTTAGTTGAGTAACTTTTGGTTTTTCTAGTCTTCGTCATCCTGAACTCGATTCAGGATCTAGAAATACGTAGAAATAATCTGGATCCCTAATATCGAATGCGGTTACACGTCGATTCGAGCCTGCCTGCCGGTAGGTAGGGATGACGGGGAAGACTTGCATATTCGTATTATGTTCGGTATAATAGAATATACAAAAGAAGTATACTAAGGGGGATGCAAACAATGTCACTGACAACAGAAGATGTAAAAATTATTAAAAACTTACTCAGAGATGAGATTAGGCCTGTTCGGTCTGATGTTTCTAGCTTGAAGACAGACGTTTCTGAGTTGAAGACAGATGTATCTAGTTTAAAGTCTGACGTTTCTGAATTAAAGACTGACCTTTCGGTACTCAAGTCTGATTTTACGAAGTTCGATAAGCGACTTATTAATACTGAGCAATGCATATTTGACTTGGCTGATATGCTTACGGTGGTGAAGGGCGAAGTTATTGAAACAAAAGCCGATATCAAAAATATTAAATCTGAAGTGTCCAAGCTTACAGCTTTACAGGAAGCTCAGACTGATAAAATTCAAATACTATTTGAGGTTACAACTGACACCAGAGAAAGATTAGTCTCATTCAATAAGTACAATGACCGTTTGCGCGAGCTAGAGCTTAACTACTCCATTGTCAGCCTTACATCTCAAACCAACACAAGAGCAATTAAAGAGCTTCAAAAAGAAATTAAAAAATAACTACAAATCAATACAGAAACGTAATCTAGCTAATAAGTGCTTTAATATGTCACGTGTAAGTTGTGGTGGTATATAAGTAAAATTATTTTTTTAGCAGTACTTCAATACCGGGTAGTTTTTTACCTGCCAACAGCTCTAAGCTAGCTCCACCGCCAGTAGATACAAAACTAAAGTGCTCAGCAAGGTCTTGAGTGTCTACAAAAGCTGCGGTATCGCCACCCCCAACAATAGTTTGGGCATCAGAGCTAATCATTGTGTGGGCCAGGTTGTCGCTGGCTTTGGCAAAGGCCGATAGCTCTGCCATGCCAAGGGTACCGTTCCAGAAGACCGTATTGCTTTCGGCGACAGTTTTATCAAACGCCTTCATGGTATCGGGGCCAATATCTAAAGCAATATCATCTTTTTCTAGCTGGTCAATCGGCACGATGCGACCCCTTTGCTTGCTATCAATTTTTTTAGCCACTATCACGTCTGTCGGCAGTACAAGTTTTACCTTTTTGGTTTTGGCGAGCTTAATAATCTTGAGGGCATCTACGAAGTTAGATTTTTCAACCAAGCTTTTTTGCATAGTATTGCCAAGGGCAGCCAAAAAAGTATTGGCCATTGCCCCGCCAATAAGCAGAGCGTCTACGTGCTTAAGTAGCTCGTCTAAAACTTCAATCTTATCACTTATTTTGGCTCCACCAATAATAGCAGTGTAGGGACGAGGTGGCTTGTGCATAAGCATCTCAAAAGTATCATATTCTTTTTGCACGAGTTTGCCAGCGGCGTGCGGTAAAAGTTTGGCCACACCAACAGTGCTGGCATGAGCGCGGTGAATGGCGGCAAAGGCATCATTAATATAAACTTCTGCTAGGTTAGCGAGTTGGGTAGCAAAAGTTTTGTCGTTGGCTTCTTCGCCGGGATGAAAGCGGAGATTTTCTAGCAAAACAATATCGCCGGCGCGTAAGTACTCGGCCTCTTGTGATACTTCTTCGCCAACGCAGTCATCAAAAAAAGCTACATCTCTATTAAGCAGGCGGGGTAATAAGCGAGCGACTGGTCGTAAGCTCATGCTTTCTACTACCTTGCCTTCTGGCCGACCATTGTGACTGGCTAGTATAATTGAGCAGTTTTGCTCAAGTAGATATTTGATGGTTGGCAAGCTAGCACGCACCCTAAACTCATCAATAATTTTACCGTTACTGACAACGTTGTAGTCAACCCGTAAAAAAACCTTTTTATTGTGCAAATCAATATCTTGAAGCGTAAGAAGTTTGTTCATATACTTAGTATCAAGTATCAAGAGATAAGTTTCAAGTGCACGCTGGCTGTCATTCTAGACCCAATCTGGAATCTATTTTGTTCTTGCTCTTCCACAGACTACTTGAGAAGAATTTGATTATTGGTAGGGTAGGTATAAGTATTCGCTCCATCGCAAGGGTTCCATTCTCTCGTGAGGGAGAAGTTTTCACTTACGCATCTGACCTTTTGTTGTAACGACCTCAGGCCCTAGCACATTTTTACGTTGACCGCACCACGTTACTGGCTACTTATACTTGTGTGCAACGCTACCCTATCAATAATCAAACCTTTATCACATAAGGACAGTATAGTTTAGTATATCAATTACACATGGTGATCTTGGTGGAGAATCGAACTCCAATTGCCAGGATGAAAACTTTGATATTCTATAGTCCTAAGGGACACACTGCTTCAAAGTATCAATTACACATGGTGATCTTGGTGGAGAATCGAACTCCAATTGCCAGGATGAAAACATTCTATAGTCCTAAGGGACACACTGCTTCAAAGTATCAATTACACATGGTGATCCCGTGGAGAATCGAACTCCAATTGCCAGGATGAAAACCTGGTGTCCTAACCGTTAGACGACGGGACCATCACTTATAATTGAAAATAATTTTTGTGTCAAAATAACCCAAGAATCATAGCATATTTGTGGCAGTATTTCAAGCTGGCCACTTGATACATCTGAGTCAAATAGGTATAGTAACCATAACCTTAAACATGTATCTCAAGTAAATGTAGTCTGTATTAGATACTGTAGGTAGCCCTCATAAATAATACTTAAGAAAGGAAAAAATTATGGGTCCAGAAAGCAGAGGAAATTCAGGCGGTGATGACTCGCAACGCCTCACCTATAAAGATTTGGGTGTAGAGCTTGCGGCTCTCAAGCCGAAGCCAGACGAACAATCAGATAAAAAAGATACTGTTGTGCATCTAGATGACTATCGGCCGCAGCCAGATGTAGCTAGAGCTCAAGCAGAGAAGAAGAAACATGTGCGTAATAAAAAAATAAAAGCAGTTTTACTAACAGGCGCCACACTTTTGGCAGCTGACAAATTGATAGAAGATGCCATGAAGAGTCAGATTAGCCCGGCTGCAAGAATTGAATCTGCTGATCAGCTGCAATCTCTGACTCCTGTAGAAATTGATCATATTACGGCAGGAACACCATTAGAAGTCTCACCATATTCATACACTATTACAGGCGGAAATATCCGTACGAGCCCCCATGTAGAACCAAACGGTGGTGAGCCAGATACAAACTTAGTACAGCATACTGATATGACTGGTAAAGTCATTACTCACCCCATAGAAGTGGCTGATCAGACCAACTCAGCAAATGGTGATTGGTTTGTGTTTTATGACTCTAGCGGCAAAAGCTTTGCTGTATATGGTGAAAACTTAGAAGTTATACCTGACAAAACTGTACAGACCAATCAAGACATACAGGTTATAGTAGATAAGACTACTAGTGCAGGAGTAATTGCACATGATAAGAATAATGTTACTATGCAAGTCGCTACAATTATAGATGTTCAAAATAGCTAAAGAGTTTGCAGTACAGAATTACATAAAAGCATAAGATTATTTGGTATATAGGATTTTTGCATTTCATTGTAGATGTTAGATTTAAAATAACTTAGCGAAAATATTTTTTATTGACAAGATATAGCTATAGCTACATTGAGACAATAAAGAAGATTTGCAGCCAGTTACTTGAGAGCTTAAGACTATAAGAAAGTGCGAAAGTCCTATATAGTAGTGATATGAACCCCCATGCTTCAGGTTTTAAAAAAACCAAAATTATTGCCACCATTGGCCCAGCTAGTGAAGAGAAGATTGAGCAGCTCTTAGCAGCTGGGGTTAATGGTGTACGTCTCAACTTTAGTCATGGCGCTCACAGCTGGCATAAAGATATTTTAACCAAGGCTCGCATAGCAGCCAAAAAACTCGATCGGTCAGTGGCGATTATTCAAGATTTACAGGGCCCTAAGATTCGGCTTGGTACATTACCAAATGGTAGTATTGAGCTTAAGGCCGGGCAAAAAATTCAGTTATGTCATACAAAAAACTGTCAGCCCTCTCAGTTTCCAATACAATTTGATTTTTCTGCTCTAGTAAAAAAAGGTGATAGTATTTTTTTACGTGATGGTATGGTAAAAACCAAGGTTATATCGAGTAATAAAGGTGTTGTAACGGTTGAGGTGCAGAATTCAGGTAAGGTCTCAAGTAATCATGGTCTTAACCTGCCTGATACAGTTTTTGATTCTAAATCAATTATCACCACAAAAGACTTAAAAGACTTAGAATTTACCTATCAAAATGACGTTGACTATATTGCGCTGAGTTTTGTTCAGACTGCCAATGACATTTATCATGTTAAGAAGTTACTTGCTGCCCACAAGCGCGACACAAAAGTCATAGCTAAAATTGAAACAAAAGTAGCAACTACTAATCTAGAATCAATAATAATGGCAACTGATGCAGTTATGATTGCTCGCGGTGATTTAGCCATAGAAACCAGTAATGAAGACGTGCCATTGATAGGCCGAGAGATTATTAAATTTGCCAGACTGTATAAAAAGCCCGTTATTATGGCTACCCAAATGCTTGAGAGTATGATTAGTAGCCCACAACCTACTCGAGCCGAAGTTGCTGATATAGCTAGTGCCGTAAATCTTGGTGTAAGCTGCGTAATGCTTTCGGGCGAGACTGCCATGGGTGAATATCCGGTTCAAACAGTTGAGCTAATGAAGCGTGTTATTTTAAAAAGTGAAAGTTACTTTGTACAGAACAGGCTAGAGATTGACCTGATACCAGACAAATCTCTGCCGAGCTCTGTTTTGCCGGTTGAATATACCCAAGAAGTTGGGTTGGTTGAGCGTTTTATAACCCAGTCACGCAAAACACTTGGTCGTGCTGCACTCAGCGCAAAGCTTGGTGATGAGGCAGCACAAACCAGTGTCAGCTTAGCGGCTATTACATTAGCTCAGCAGGTAGGAGCAAAGATAATTTTGGCAGAAACTCTGACAGGTAGTACAGCACTAGCTATATCAGCCTTACGCCCACCTATGCCAATTATTATTGCTAGCCCCAGTGAGAAGGTGTGTAATCAAATGGCTATTGTTTGGGGTGGAAAACCGTTTTTGGTATCAAAAAAGCATCATATTAGCGCCGGAATTATCAAAAAGCTGGTTGTAAAAAAAAGCTTAGAAAAAAGTGATTGGGTAGTGCAGGCTTTTGGTAAAAATCATAACGTGGCTGGCGGAACCGATACTATTAGACTTATTGAAGTAGTGTAGCTAATGGTAGTTATGCTTAAACTCTCGTATAATTAAAACTATGAAATCATCTCATCAAGACACTCAAAAAATAATCGTTGGCAACTGGAAACTCAATACCACTGTTTCAGAAGGTACTGTACTACTCAAACGAATTCACACAGAACTGCGCGGTATGACTGGTGCTCAAGTTGTGGTGTGTCCACCCGCTACACATTTATTTGCTTTGCGTGAAGAAATACACACATTCAAATCTTTACCTAAGCTTAGCCTTGGTGCTCAAAACATTAGTGAGTATGAAGAAGGGGCATATACCGGTGAGGTTTCAGCCGAGATGGTAAAAGAACTAGCAGAGTATGTACTTGTTGGTCACTCTGAGCGACGTAAATACTTTGATGAGACCGATAAGCTGGTGGCACAAACAGTAGATATTGCTTTGCGCCATGGCCTAAAGGTGATACTGTGTATTGGCGAAAACGAGCTACAGCACAACGATGGTCACAGTAAGCAAACTGTACTTGATCAACTGAGTGTTGACTTGAGTGAAGTGACGTCTAAAGAGCTAGACAATGTCATTATTGCCTATGAGCCGGTTTGGGCGATTGGTACCGGTAAATTTGCCAAGCCAGCACAGGCTGAAGAAATGGCCCAGCTTATAAAAAGCACAGTTACAAATATGTATAGTCATGCTGATAGTAGTGAAGTGCCAGTACTCTATGGTGGTAGTGTTGACCCAGATAATGCCAAAGCATATTTAGATGAGCCCAGTATTGACGGCTTGCTTGTGGGTGGGGCTAGCTTAAACTACAAGAAATTTGCTGCCATTGCACGTTTGGCAATGACAAAAGAACCATCTGGCTTAAAGATTGGTTTATAAGGTATAATACCTGTAAAATTAATTAGTAATAAACAGGAGTAAAAAGTAAAAATGTCATTATTAGATATGAGCTACGGAGACGAAGCGCCTCACATAGTTAATGCAGTTATTGAAAATTCTAAGGGGAGTCGACTCAAGATTGAATTCGATAAAGACCTTGAGACATTTGTATTAGATCGCGTACACCAGACTCACTTAGGCAGCCCAGCTGAATATGGATTTATACCGTCTACTCTTGATGAAGATGGTGATGCGCTTTATGTATTACTTATTTCTGATGACCCTATGCCTATGGGG
>JACDEK010000113.1 GCA_013816445.1 Candidatus Saccharimonadota bacterium | reverse complement strand
GCAATAAGAAGAACAGTATAGTAATCACTAAGATAAGAAGTATCAGTTTATATGGAATAACCCAGAAAGTAGTTGTTGACTCTAATGGAATACTGTTTGTTCCGTATGCTAGCTTCATCTTGGCAGTGTAGCGACCAAACATCCATTTAGAGTTCAAGGTTTCTTGAAAACGTCGAATACTCTGCGGCAAAATACTCCTCGGAGGATCTTGCAAGTTAGCAGTGTCACCATTTACACGCAAGTTACCCGTATTTCGGCCAAACATGTCTGTCACTTCAATAGTACCAGTGGGCTTAATATGGATATTACCATCATTACGAATACGCTCTACAAAGCTAATGGGGCCAGTTTCAAAAAATGATGACTTTGCAAACGTAGGAGTTGCACTATAGTATTCTACAGCTGTAGCCTTTTCTTGCATATTACCCCCTATACGTAGTAATACTAATGAGCCAATACTTGCTGATATAGCAACACCGCTCTCTTCAAGTTCTGGTGCTTGGCCCGTAAAACGAAAGACAGCGTAATGACCACCTGGCTCAGCATCAGCAGGAACATTTATTTGAAATTGTACCTGCTTGCTCTGTTTGCTACCCAATACAAAAGGTGGTGGAGCTACAACCCAGCTATGAAGCGTATAGCTACTTTCTTGAGTATAGTCAAAGATGATATTTGGTTCACCCGTCTCATTTTTAGCACCAAAGTCATTAACTTGGTTCTTAATAAGAAGGTCACCACTAGATATATTAGTTAGCTTAATGGTTGCTGTAGCTGTTTTACCTGGTTCACCCTGTAATTCTAATACTGGAGGTGAAATAGATAGTGCCTGACCATTTTCGGCTGTAGCAGCTAATGGCATACCTAACTGAGCAAAGAGTACGACAGCAATACTTATGAATGAAACTGTTTTGATTAGGTATGATCGCATATGCTCTTATTGTATATGATTTATGACTGTTTGTAATTACTAAAGTAAAACTTTAAAACTCACCAATTAAAACGTTGCCGTACACACGTAAGTCAGTGTAGTGGTGTACGTACCCGGAGCTTGAGTACCAGACACGTTAGCAAGGTATGAGACAGTGAAGAATCTAAAACCATCAGCTGTACCTTGTGAGACAACGTTTGTCGCAGCACCAGCTGTATATGAGTATTGGTTAGTGGTGTTAACTGCAGCAACAGGCACAGCACTACCGGCACCAGCGACAGTAGCACCAAAAGTAGTTGGTACAGTA
Organism: Candidatus Saccharimonadota bacterium; assembly: GCA_013816445.1. Taxonomy (GTDB): domain Bacteria; phylum Patescibacteriota; class Saccharimonadia; order CAILAD01; family BJGX01; genus CAILAD01. The sequence continues at coordinate 1,039 of JACDEK010000113.1, read as the reverse complement.
TTGGCGACTAGGTTCATACCAAATTGTGAGGTACCTTGGGCTGGTGATGTGGCACCCGCACCAATAGAAGCAATAGTATTAGCACCTGAGGTCGGCAATACACCGTTATAGGTTATGACGTAGCCAGAGCTAGCGTTAGTGGTCACACCTACTTGTGATGTGCCAGTACCAGATGTAGATGGAGTTAGAGTACCAAGAGCTACACTTGAGCCAGTTGCACCAGAACAACTAGTAGATGTAATACCTGAGGTACCGGTACAGAAGGTTAGTGATTCATCGACTGAAGCTGTAACGACGATGGCTGTTGATGTAGATACAGCAATTACACCTGAGTCTATTAGAGTTGACCAAGCAACGTCTGAATACGTATTCATACGTAAGTAATAGGTAGTGTTAGTAGCACTCGGGTTAGTAACAGCTGTCCATGGTACCGAGACAACGCCTGATGGAGCGACAGCATTTGTATTAGTAATACGTAGTTTACCAGCAGTAGCGGTGTTGTTCGTCCAGCCAGAGTTAGTACCAAGACCAGTTGTTGTACCCGTGGTAGCTGAGCCTACACTTGTGAAGCCAGATGGTAATGTACAAGCACCGGAGGCAGTTGTACAAGCGACAAGTTCTAGTGACTGTACAGCAGTTGCTGTTGGCAAGGCAGCCGTAGATAGCGTGTAAGACGTAGCAGCGGAAGGTGTTGAGCTACCAAGAGTGACTTTACGTGAGGTGATTTGGGCTGCTTGGGCGGTGCTAGACAGGGCAAATGGCATAATAACTGTACTTATAGTGAAGACAGCTGCAATAACAATGCGTGAACGCACAGCTATTCTTTTTAATAAATTTTGTTTTGACATCTCTTAATCTCCTAAATTAATTATCTACATTATTACATTATATTGTTATGTTTAGTATTGCTACCACTGTAGCATAAGTTTTTACAAACTGTCAATAAAAAACTACCTTTTTATTTTAATACTATTAAAAAGTTGCCGTACACACATACGTCAGTGTAGTAGTGTACGTACCCGGAGCTTGCACGCCAGAC
>JACDEK010000112.1 GCA_013816445.1 Candidatus Saccharimonadota bacterium | reverse complement strand
GTTCAGCATCTATAAAAGCAGCCAGGCCGCCATTTTTCTGTACTTCGGCAACAGTATGGAGAGCAAGAGTGGTCTTACCACTAGATTCTGGCCCATAAATCTCTATAATTCTGCCTTTTGGTATACCACCTCCAAGAGCTAGATCTAGTGATAGACTGCCAGTAGAAATGGTTTCTACAGCTACTTTCATACCTTCGCCAAGCTTCATAATAGACCCCTGACCAAACTGACGTTCTATTTGCTCTACCGCAAGGTCTACTGCTTTAAGACGTGATGATCTTTCTTTTGCACTGGCAGCCGAAACCTTTGCTGGCTTATCTTCTGTATTCTCATTTTCTGAAGCTGCTTTTTTTGCTGATTCTTTCACTGTTTTCTCCTGGTTTTTAATGGTTTTTTCTGGTGCTACTACTGTTGCTGTTGTCATTGTACTCTCCTTGTTATATGTTCGGTTTTTATTCTTAATAAACCTATATTACCGAACACACTACGTACATGTCAACCACAATTTCAAACTTTTTTTTGTAAAAAATTTTCTTTATCTATTGTACGTGGTTTACACCAGTAGATACAAGTATAAGAAAAGCCCCTAGAAACTCTAGGGGCAACTATCATTGAGACTTAAAGAATACTTCTTTAAGCTCGCCAGGCCAAGCTATTCGCCACCACAACATCTTTTCATTCTGATCTGGTACCGCAAAACGTATGCAACAAGGGCAATCAACACGAATCCATATTATCCCCTGTCCAAGCCAATCATTTACATGCCTAACAAGACAAAGGTGACAATCACATTGAATAGAATGAACAGGGTCAAGGTTGCACACACCCAGCATCTGCCGGAGAGTTTGTGGACTCAGACCACCAAGTATAGCTAGATGATTACGAATAGCGATGCGTGTCAGGTAGATAGAATGAGAGCTAGCCTGTAGCTCATGAGTATTACTATCACTCATCTGTTTCTCCTAACTCAAGAAAATCAATTACTTCGTCAGAGTAAATTCCTAATACATGAAGTTCTGCACTCCGTGCTCTAAGCTGATCTAAATCAATATCCTCTTGAAGAGACTTAAGTATTAGCCCACTACGATACGCAGACGGATTTACTATTCCTTTCAAAAATGCTCCTGCCTGCATAGCCTGAATCTCTTGTGGTTTAATATCGGGTTTTGGCCGACGGGTAGCAGACTGGAAGTTGAGAAAGTTACACACACTTAGTGGTGCAGGCAAACGCAGTGTTAATGACTGAATTGCATTGGTCTGTGCCGAGATATGAAAGATCAAATCATAATCCATACCTTCAAGGAGTTTCTTTTTTCCATCTTGTTCGGCTACCTTTTCAAGGCCACAATTGAAGCCCAGTGCTTGATTGAAATAAGTATTAAGCAACAGCTTATTACTGGGGCTTGAAGCCTTTACTTCTACTGCCCCCCAAGCTACTTCACAAGTTTTTTTAATTTTTGCTGGCGAAAGTGGCTCTAGCTGCTTAAGTATTTCGAGAATTCGACGAGTAATTTCATTGAAGGTCATCTCGCTTACATAGACACTTGTCATAGCGACTCTCCTCTGAGTTGTCTAGGTACAAACTTCAAAGATTATATATGACAAAAGGAGGTAATGTAAACCCCGTGGAATGTTATCTCAACTACCGGAAGTTATTAAAGCTAACGGGAAAATCAAATTCAGCTTCACGTAATGTAGACATGACCGCCTGTAGATCGTCTCTAGAGCCAGAGGTAACTCGTACTGCTTCACCTTGAATTTGAGTCTTTACACCTTTTGGAAATTTTTCACGAATAAGTGCAGTGATCTCTTTTGCTCTTGTTTGATCAAGTCCCTTTACTAAAGCTAGTGTTTTGCGGGCAACCATATTATTTTCATTCACTTCACCACTCTTGTCTAAAAATTTTAGACTCAAGCCAGCCTTTATAAATTTACTCTCGAGTACACCAACAATTGCCTCTAGCTTGAGCTCACTATTGGCTTCTATCTCTATCTTGTCAGTGTCTTTATCAAAAACCAACTTAGAACCAGTGCCCTGAAAATCATAGCGTGTAGCAATCTCACGTCCTGCCTGATCACAAGCATTGATCATTGTACTGAGATCATATTCACTAACCACGTCTAGAGATGCATCTTTTGCCATATCTTAATAGTGTAGCACTTTATTGCCCAAACTGCGTATCTTTAGCAAATTCTAGATCTGTTTTTGCTTCTCCGTGCTTACCAATTGCACCTAGATCTTTGTTGGCGACAACACTATTCGTAACAATCACCTCAGTATTACCGGCATTGCCTGTTGTGA
>JACDEK010000111.1 GCA_013816445.1 Candidatus Saccharimonadota bacterium | reverse complement strand
ACGGCTGCAGTAGTACCACCGGTACCACCACCACCACCACCACCACCACCCCAAGATTCGACGATTACCATTAATGCACCTGTTGGTAAGGTATAGTTGGCATTTGAAGAAAAGGTTTGAATATTTGTATCACCACATGCTGCAATAGAAACAGTTCCTGAACCATTAGATTGGAAGCAGCCGGCTGCGTCAGCTGAAGGCAGTGTCCAGGTGACATTTGAAGCAACTACAGAGGCAGATTTAAAGGCAACAAAATTAGAATTATCACTATCGTTAAATTGCACAGTATTTGCAGCTGTAGATACAAGGCCGGCAGCGGTAAATGAACTATCTGATTTTAATGCGTTGGCCCCCGAACGATATAGATTTGCTTGGGTTTCAACGGTCTGGCCAAAGGCAATACCTTGGGCAGCAGTGGTACTATCGGCGTTACCAGATAGCCACAATGCCTGTGTGGTAGCGGTATCAATGCGCGCACCATAGGCACTCGTACCTTTGTTTTGAATATCTACATATATTCCGTAAGCCGCAGTGAGGGTTCCTGCTCCTGTTGGGGTATTAATGTATAATCCTCTTCCAGAAGTTATGGTGCCACCGGCAGAAACATTAATAAGGCTCGAGACGCCATTAGCGGTCGCAATAGTGCCGGTACCCGAATTATCAACATTGCCAGTAATACCAGCTGCAGTTGTTATACCACCCGAGCTTAGTACTTTTGTAATCCCAATTGAACCAACAACTGTTGTAAAGGTATTGGTAGAGGCATTATCAACTTGGCCGATTGATCCATAAGCTGTTGTAATTGCACCACTCGTTGAACTAATGAATGAATACTGTCCATATGCCGAGCTTAGTGTACCAGAGCCCACATGATCTATTCGAGTGTGTCCAGCAACTAACCCACCGGTAATGTTATTTGCATTTGCTCCGGGGGTGGTGAGTTGTAAATATGTGCCATAGGTGATGGCAGAAGAAGCACCGCCTGGGTTAACCGTTAAAATATCTTTTATACCACTTTGGTTACCAGAAGTATTGGTGAAAGTATTCGACATATTAATAACATCATTTGTAGATATTCCCGCACCATTAATACCAACAAAACCACTCGTTGTTAACGTACCAGTTATTGCAGTATTGGCAGCTAAGCTAATACCTGTTGAACCAGCTTGTATAGTTGTAGCGCTAGCACCAATTATAGAGCCAATAGTGATGTTTGTAACTGAGCTTGCTGTAGAGTTAGTACCAAAGTTAATTGTTTGGGTAACAGCCCCAGTAGTGTTACCTATTTGAATTGTACTAGCAATACCACCTATACCAAGATCAATATTACCATTTGGGCTTACGCGGAATACATTGGTACCAGCTTTTTGAATTGCAAACACACCATTAGTACTACATGAGGTTACACACTGAAGGTTTACTATAAAGTTTGAGTCTGTAGCTGTGTCTGCAAAAGTAAAAGTAAGGTCTCGTGCATTTGTGGTTGTAATAGTGTTACCAGAAGTAGCGTCGTAGGCAGTTTGTAGAGTAGTAGCACCACCGGCTCCACAACCTGCATCAGTTGTATTACACACTACCTTGACAGCACCATTCTCAATGATACTGACTTTATTGGTTGTAGAGTTATAGAACATACCCCCATTGAGGGCAGAGAGGTTGGTTGTAGGTACAGCTGTTGCACCATCAAGCTGAAGAATAGTGGTTGCCGTATCAGTACCGGTACTATTACCAATTTTTATTAAATTACCACCACCAGCACCACGAGCTGTAGTATCTGCACTAAAGAGTACCTCAGTGCTTGAGTCTTTTATTTGAATTGCACTAGCTGAATTCGTTTGGTTTTGCAGTAGTATTCCGCCACCATCAGCGATAGTCAAAACAGCCGTAGTATTGTCTTTAAAAATTGCTATTGCACCAGTACTAGTTGAGTTACTTATAGTAAGAGCATCTAGGGAACCTGATGTGCGGCCAGTAATAGTGGTTGGCCCAGTAATAGCAGTAGTACCCGCAATGCTCGAGCCAATATTGACATTATTGGTTGAGCTAGCAGTACCATTGTTACCAATGTTAATTGTTTGAGCTACAGCACCAGTAGTATTGCCGATCTGGATAGTATTGGCTATACCATTTGCACCTACATTGATTGTGGCACCAGTAGCAACTTGAAAGTTAATATTACCTGCGGTGCCGGCTGCACCACCACCACCTGTACCTGCACTACCAGCCTGTAAGACTATATTACCGGCACTTGAATTTGCTGCCGAACCAATACTGACACCACCACTACCAGAGGTTAGGGTAATCCCGGCACCAGTAC
>JACDEK010000048.1 GCA_013816445.1 Candidatus Saccharimonadota bacterium | reverse complement strand
GCTATACACAGTTTCAGAAGCAGTAGAGTTGCTTCCTAAATTATCAAAGACTAAATTTGATGCCACAGCAGAAGTACATATTGTACTTGATATAGACCCAAAGCAGTCAGATCAAAACTTGCGTACTAGCGCTGCTCTACCTGCCGGTAGCGGTAAAACTGTAAAAGTTGCTGTTATAACGAGCGACAAAGAAGCAGACGCAGCCAAAAAAGCTGGTGCTGATAATACTGACGCAGCAGCAATTCTTGCTGACATTGCCAAAGGTAAGCTAGACTTTGATGTGCTTATTGCTAGCCCAGACAAAATGAGCGAACTTGGCCGACATGCCAAAGTACTGGGGCCAAAAGGCCTTATGCCATCTCCTAAAAGTGGTACGGTTACCAATAACCCAGCAGCAATGGTAGAAGAAATCAAAAAAGGTCGTGCTGAGATTAAGAATGACCCAAGTGGTATTGTGCACGTGGCCTTTGGTAAATTGAGCTTCAAAGCTGCTGATCTTGAAGCTAACTTACGTGCTGTACTTGGTGCTGTAAGAACAAATAAGCCAGCTGGTGTAAAAGGGATTTATGTAAAAACCATCTACATAACCTCAAGTATGAGCCCTTCAATTAAGCTAGATACTACAGAACTACAAAAAAGTTCAAAAGAGTAAAGACATACATATTTCTAGCCAAAAAAGAATCCTAAATAAGGGGTTCTTTTTTGTTATGCTTGGAGAGAATAGCTACTTACTGGTAAGCTAGTAAAGTTCATGTTCTTTTACATAGAAGAGGGTACACATGCCTATCGACGCAAGTATCTTTGGAAATAGTTCAAATTTTGATGCTCGTTATATCAAGGATTACGATGAATTGGCAAGATTGACTGAGCACATTAAAGGAGTTGGTCTGAAGGTAGTTTTGACCTCTGGTTCGTTTGATTTTTACCATCTTGGGCATGCTTTGTATATTGAAAAAGCAAAAGAGTATGGTGATGTATTGATTGTGGGTGTTGATAGTGACGAAAAGGTTAGAGAGCGCAAGGGTCTGAATCGGCCTCTTTATCCTCAGGATGAACGTCTACGAATTCTGGTATGTCAACGATCAGTTGATATAGTGACTCTCAAGGAATTAAACAGTACCAAATGGCTCTTAATAAAGATTGTTCGTCCTGATATTTTGATTGCTACACAAGAGACCTACTCGAGTGAAGAGATTGATGAACTTGAGTCTGAATTTTGTGGCAAGGTTGTAGTGCTTGAGCCACAGGCTAAGACCTCAACAAGTAGTCGTTTGCGAGATCTTAATATGGAGCTAGCTACTGATATTGGAGATCGATTGGCTGAACGGATTCCAGGGCTCGTACAAGAAGTGATTGATGAGGCAGTAGGACGGCACGACAAGCCTAAGGAGAACTCATGAGTACGGCACTTGTGCTGTATATGCCGGTCATTCACAAGACCTATTTAGAGCTAATTGACAGTCAAGAAATTGACGCTCTGTTTTTGATTGATAACAAATTGGCTATTGAGCTCGTACCGACTCTGCGAAAAGACTTACGTGCAGTTGGTGCTGAAACAATTCATATGTTATTGGCAAAATTTGTTCATCCTATTTTGATAGTAACAAATTTAATTACATCAAGCTTGGATGTTGATGAAAAATATACTAGGTTTATAATGCCTGATGAAGATGTAAGTCATGAATTTGCAAAGCAGTTTCTCAATGGATGTGAAGTAGAATTTGTAAATGTATTTTTGCGCTACGATAAAAAGCGTACTACTGAAGAGTTTGAGCTAAATCCTGACGAAATCGTTACAAGTGCTGAGTTTGCTAAGCGTATGATTGCTCGTTGTGATCAGCTGGCACAAAAAAGCCCAGATTGGTGGCGTCAGATCGGTGGACTGGTAGTCCGTAATGGCGAGGTTGTTGAAGAGCTAACAATGTTTAATCAGTCAGAACCAGTTGGTATGAATCCGTACCATGTTGGAGATCCGAGATCAAACTTTAAAAAAGGTTTGAATGCTGAACTTACAACTGTTCTTCATACTGAACAGGGAATTGTAAGTAGGGCAGCCAGGCATGGCATTTCTCTCGATGGTGCAGATTTATTTGTTACTACATTTCCGTGTCCATGGTGCGCAAAAGCTGTAGCAGAGGCTGGTTTTGCAAATGTATTTTATCGTGATGGATATGCCATGCTTGATGGAGAAGAAATTCTAAAAGTGAATAATGTTCAACTTATTCGTGTTGTCGAATAGGCGTAAAAATACCCCTACTAGTGAAGACTAGTAGGGGCTTTGTTTTGTTTCGGCACAGAACTCATCTTAAATCTGATGGGTTGGTGGTCGGGATTATCAGTATCACCAACCTTAATGTGGGCGTGCAGATGAGCAACACTGCCACCGGTACGGCTCATATCACCTGAGCGCATGCCAAGTGCACAATGACCGAGATTAAAGTGGCGCATAGTTTCTGCTATTACAACTGAAAAATCTATTTGCTCATCTTCTGATAACTGTAGAAAATTTTCAGTGTGTGCCTTAGGGATAAGCAAAAGGTCATTCAAAGTACCTACATATGGATTATCATTCTTTGTTACAATCCAATGCTCGGTTTCTAATTCGGTCGGGTTTTTGTGGTACCAACCAAGCCATTGCTGACAGAATGGACAGATACCGTCATTCAGGATTTCCTCCATATGACCTGCTTGGTCATCAAATCTAGCTGCAGGGAGGTAAAGCAGAGGACCTGATCTGGACCATTCGTGTGTTCTCTCATATCGCAAAAAAGCATAATCATAGTCATTATTCTCATCTTTACAGAATACTTCTTCATTAACTACAGTCCAGTGTTCTGGTAATGTAACAGGAAAAAATGCATCACCATTTTCAACTCGTGTATTTACAAGAGTTAACTCAATTGCATCTACAAGAGGTGAATTGAGAGCAGATTCGTAGATACGTTCACCGCCAATTACAAATATCTCAGTTTTATTTAGATTTGCAAGCAATATAGCGCGCTGGAATGTATCGGCGAGCTGTATTCCCTCAAAATCCAGGTGAATATCAGACGTAATAACAATGTTGTGACGATTAGGAAGAGCATGACCAATACTTTCAAAGGTCTTACGCCCCATAATGACCGTATGTCCCATTGTTAAATCTTTAAATCTCTTTAAGTCTGACGATAGATGCCAAGGAAGGGAATCATCAATACCGATTACTCGATTTCGACTTCTTGCTGCAATTACAGTAATCACAAGCTTTCTCCTTTCAGATCGCTACTCGGATTCCAGGGATTGCCGGATGTGGATTGTAATCACTTAGCTCAAACAAATTACTATGTAGCCTATGAATTGGCTTGTCATCACATGCCAAAGACAAATCAAAATCACTAAGCTCACAAGCGAGGTGAATTGTTGGAAGACGTTTTGGCTTTCTTTGAAGTAACATCTCAACGTGTTCAATCTGGTCTTCGTAAATATGTGCATCAACCACATAGTGAATGTATTCACCTGGTTCAAGACCAGTAATCTCACACAGAAGAAGCATTAGGGCACCATATTGCACAAGGTTAGATGGTACACCAATTGGCATATCACCCGAACGTTGTTTCATATGTAGGTTGAGTTTTCCATTGAGAATACGAACCTGTACCCAACCATGACATGGTGCGATTGTGGCAAGATTAACTCTGCCACTATCTCGTGCAAGGCCGGCACTATTCCAGGGACTCACTAGGTGAGTTCTGTCATTAGGAAATTCAACGATCTGTGCAAGTAAATGTTCAAATTGATCGAAAGTTAAACTACCATCATTTTCTGGCCAGTTATGAAAAGCTGGCCCATAACTAGACGGGCCAATGTCGCCTGTCTGAAGGCCACGTTTAGAGCATTTTGCCTCAGATCCCCAAGATTCCCACCAATCACAACCCCAAGCTTTGAAGCCCTCAACGGTATGCACACCATTCATCATGGCGCCTAGTTCGTTGATTGGCTTACGCCAAAAACTTTTCATACTACGATCTGTAATAACAGGAAAACCATCGCTGAGTAAATCAAAACGCATTTGTATCCCAAGTCGAGTTAAACAGCGTGGACCCTGACGGGTTGGCTCAGACCATGTGCCGTAGTTAATGATTTCCTGTAAAGCATCATGGTACTGAGTATTTTCAAAACGTTCTTCAAAAGGAAGATATTCAAACTGCATAGCGCAGTCCTTTCTGTCAAAGTCCACCAATCTGGTCTGCTCGATCATACTATAAGTTTGACTGATCTGTAAAGCTACTATACACTCAAGACTAATCTGTACCTTGCCTTGGAAAAAAAGGAGAATACAGTGCCGCACATCAATACCGAGCCAAACGGAATTGACTACACAGCTGTTTGTTACATCGTAAATGATCGGCGGGTGTTGCTTGCTCACCACATTGCACTCGGTTTTTGGGTACCAATTGGTGGGCATATTGAACCATCTGAAGATCCAGAAACCGCGCTTTGGCGCGAAATTAATGAAGAGTGTGGTTTACAAGTAGAAATTCAAGCCGAACGACCGGGCTTTCATCAGGCCGGAACCGTTGGTTTGCCAAGGCCGCGCTTTGTAGATATTCATGCTATAGCTAGTGAATATGCTCCTGGTCATCGGCATATGGCATTTGTTTACTTTGGCAGAACCGCCGAAAGAAATGAGGTCTTGGCCGAGAGAGAACACTTTGAACTCAGGTGGTTTGATCCGCGTGAACTCAAGTATTCTGAGGCCTTTGGCTTCAGAATTCCTCATAATGTTTGCTGGTATGGGCGCCGTGCAATTCAAGAAGTTGCGCAGTGGGAGTAATAGTAAATCAAGACCAGATAGGCAACTATCTGGTTTTTCTATTCTCTCCCTCCGTCATCCTGAACTTGATTCAGGGTCTAGAACAGAAAATAATTAGCCTAGATCCCGTACCCGAAGCGTCCGTCGCAGCAGACTTTCGGTACGGGATGACGGAAGAGTGTATAATAACAAATATGAACTATTTAGAACAATTGACCCATAAAGAATCAGAGCGGCAAAAAAATACCCTCAATCTTATTGCTTCTGAAAACTACCCTAGCCCCAAAACTCTTCAGTTACTTGGGTCAGTATGGAATGATAAATATGCTGAAGGTTACCCAGGTAAGCGATACTATGCCGGTAATGTTTTTTCAGATGAGCTAGAAGAATTTGTTGGTAAAAAAGCCCTAGAAGTATTTGATTCTACCGGTGAATATGGTGTAAATGTGCAAGTACTATCTGGTAGCCCTGCTAATGCCATGGTGTATTTTACAGTTCTTGAGCCAGGCGATACTGTACTGAGTCTTAATCTCGCAAGTGGTGGGCATTTGAGTCATTTACATGCTACTAGTAGTTATCTAAAGTTTTTCAAATATACTAATTACAGCCTAATGAGTAAAAAACATGGCTTAGCAATTGATGAAGTTGACTTTAAGAATAAGCTGAAAGAAACCAAACCCCGGCTGGTCATATTGGGTTTTTCAAGTTATCCACGTAAATATGAATTCGCTAAGCTATGTAAGCTTGCTCACGAAGCAGGAGCTTTGGTGTTAGCCGACATCAGTCATATAGCTGGGTTAGTCGTCACAGACTTGCACGATAGCCCTTTTAAAAGTAATGGTGAAGGGGCTGACTTTGTAGTGACTACCACACACAAGACTCTGCGTGGGCCCCGAAGTGCACTAATTTTTGCCAAGAATGAGTATATGTCAGCGCTCAATAAAACTATTTTTCCCGGTACCAGCGGTGGGCCGCATCTTAATCAGATCGCCGCTGTTGGCCAGTCACTATTAGAAATTACCGGCGAAGATGTGTATCCAGATAAAATTGACTTTAAGCAATACATGCAAAATGTACTACAGAACACTAGTAGCTTAGAAACTGGTCTGATTGAAGTGGATCAAGAGGTTGTGGCAGCAACACAAAATCATCTCTGCCTTGTTAAATTACCTGAAAAATGCGACAGTCTAGATGTACAAACTCTTCTTGAAAAAGTTGGTATTATTACGAACCGTAATGCTGTGCCTAATGATGATCGTTCGCCATGGAGACCAAGTGGATTACGCCTCGGTATGGCGGCACTAACAAGCCGGGGTATACTACCCGAACAAGCCCGCGAGCTTGGTGTGGCAGTCGGCTCTCTTATTTCTGGCGATACTACCGAAGGGGCGGTTGCAGGCTTTACTAAAGATATGTCATCTCAGTTAAAATGGTATTTTTAATAAAGTAATTATAAAAAATTAAATAAAATCATTGTGCTTGTGGCTATATGTCTGCCATAATGAATTTAACGTACCTACTACTATGAAGTGAGGTGAGCAATGGATTTGGTTTTTGTTGCTATTGATCTTCTGTTGCAAACTGCGGCCAGTATTGGTGCGGCTCTTGGCGATGTTGAAGACCGATTGATAGGGAGATAACTGCATGGGCGATGTAGCTACTTTTGAAGTCAGTAAGCCTGATTTTAGTGAAAGAATTGCCCTCGTTAGTCATTCATCATATACCTGTAAAATGCTCGTGTGGGCTGTAGCTGCTTATCTTGATAGTTCTCAGTTAGTTATGTACAACGAGAATGATTTGTTGTGTCCTGATTGTGGTACTCGAGGTAAAATTGGCTCAAGCCCCTCACTCCATTCGTCATTGAACTCAGGCTCATTTATGAATGGTTTGATACCAAAACCCGGTGCGGTGTTGTTCATTCGAGAAGCTGGTGGTCATGCGTGGCAACACCATAAC
>JACDEK010000004.1 GCA_013816445.1 Candidatus Saccharimonadota bacterium | reverse complement strand
TGGCTGTGATGAGTCTGACCCCGAGACTGGCCAATACCCGCTCTATAATAAAGTTGGAGCCTGCATAGTTACAGGTAACGAAGACGGTGCCCACGATGTTTGTGCCAACACCTTATTTAATCTCACTCATTTAGGTTGTACTATTGCGCCTAATAGTGATAGCTACTGGGTAGGCGATGCCGGCCCAGGCCCTAGCTATTTAGAAATTGGCCAAAAACACCTCTATACCAATCGCACTATTCGCTATCTTGCCCTCAACACTGCCTACATGGCTCAGCTTCTAGTAGACAATCCAATCCCTACCAACCTCAAAGAACTCGATGCCGATGCTGCCTTAGTGAGTGATGTGCCTTCTGAAAAACACGTGAGAAAGTAACAGTTCTGAATTACTAACTTCTGCATCTTCCTGAACCCTTCTCGTCATCCTGAACTCGATTCAGGATCCAGACATCAAAAATCCTTAGACAAATCATTCCAATTAGGGTTACTTTGTTCAACGAGGTCTAATTTCCAATCCCGCCGCCATTGCTTCAATTGTTTTTCTCTAACAATTGCATCAGTAATATCTTCATATTGCTCAAACCAAACAAGTTTTTCTACTGAATAATTCTTAGTAAATCCGTCTCTCAGATGGTTCTTGTGCTCATATACCCGTTTTGTAATATCGCTCGTTACACCAATATATATAGTCCCATTTTTGTCATTCGCCAAGATATATGCATAGCCTGTTTTCATAAAGAGATTATATATTCTAGTTATTAAAAAGGGTAGCTGTTTCTGGATCCTGAATCGAGTTCAGGATGACGGAACAGGATTATTTTTTCAGTCTAAAGTAGCCATACGTCATTGGTAGGCCCGGTAGAACATTTACTTGAATCTTGCCCAGATACTCATCAGGTGCAACCTGTACAATCTCATCAGTTACAAACTTTAGCCACCAGGGATTAGTTGGTTGATTGTAATCAATTTTTATAACTTCTCGTGAATCCGTCAGACCTTTACCAGGGTACACTGTAAAAACGTAGCGATCACTATCGGCAAACCTATTTACGCCGGTCTTAGCCTGAGCATCAAAGCTCTTACCTAGCCAACTTCCAATACCCACTGTGGCCGAGCCGTTATACGAGCCATTAGGTAGCTCTCTCGGCACCGTACCTTTATTAAACTCTGCTTGCTCAGGGCGATGGTTTGCACTGTAATTAAAGTAACCCATAACAATCCCAATTATTAATACTAAGATCAAAATCGCAACTAAAATAATTATAATAATATTACCCTTCATTATTTCCCTCTTATTTTCTCAAAAACTGCACTATGAGCTTGGTCTCGACCATGATACATGGCTGTCCAAAGTGGAGTAACATGTTTGGCCTGAGCACTGAGCAAACTTTTACTATAGCCGTTCTTTACCCACATCTCCCCTGCGCCTTCTCCGTCACCGTAATACACCGCAAGCATTGCAATACCCATGTCTGATTCTAAATCTACTCCTTGGCCACTAATATATTTTTCATCCAGATAGTGTATGAGCCAGCACCCGTAATCGAGATTCTGTGTAGTGTCATTCATATTGTAGTATGCGCGATGACGCAAACGAGCAACTTCTTGTGCTGTAGACGGCATTATTTGCATTACCCCGGTAGCTCCAGACTGATTCTGTACATTTTGCCCCATACTTTCTTCAGCGACTATTGTAGCAACCAAGTAAGGATTGAGCTGATACTCATTGGCAGTCTTCTGTATAGCAAGCCAATTCTGTTTTACTCCAGCTGGCCACCAAGCTGCTGGCTCTTGGTATTCTGCAGTCACTTCTTTCTCTAAATGAGCCGAAAGTTCTTTGTCTTGTATAGGTTGGGCTACTATCTCGGCCGTTTCACCTAATAAATCTCTCTGACTATGCACGTCTTGAGCAGAAGTTGATTCAACACCTGAGTCTGTAAGCTCTTTCTCTACCCTAGCTGCTTGCCCTACTCCCACACCTCCAAGAACTGTAAAGGCAGCGACTCCAGCTACACCGGCTTTACGCACACGCCCTCGCATAGCATCATCTGGAGGTAAATCTCTACGTGGTATGTTTTCCATAAGTACCATTATACAGCATCAATTGTATTTACTTTTATACATAAATATTGTAGAATACTGTTCATGAGCTCAAGACTCACTCCGATGGAAGAAAATCCAATTGCGCGTTTCAATCTCAATATCGATGGTACCAACCCAGATATTGAACTCGTTACAATGAATGCATGCGCGTTAACTCTGCAAGAACAATTTGAGAAAACTCATCAAAAACCAAATGATACACTGCTCGCTGAACTCGATGACCCCAAGATACTCGTTGATGCGGTGTCTGGCCAGCAGTTTAGCGTTTTGTACCTTAATAGATTTGCCAAAGGCCGCCCAATTATCAAAGCTCTATCATGGAGTGTGAATCACTCTACTCACTCTGGCGCGCGCGAAGAAGCGATGCAAACAGCCATACAAACAAGCCGACCTTTGTGGGTGATCAATAATCTCAGTATTGGCTCAAGCAAACTAACTCGTGACCAGCGCAAAAGCCTAGAGTCGAGTGAAGGTTTTAGTGCAATTGCACGGCCATTGCTTGCTGCCTTAAAAGATCGTTGTATTGATGAAATCGATATCGATGGAACATCAATGGGTGGTCGACTAGCTGCCGCACTGGCAGCACTGGCATCAAACTATGGCATTCGTGTCTGCAACGTTGTTATTATCGACCCGCCAGGGTTCGAAAATAAAACATTACGTACAATCACACTCGATTTCGTTGGCGAAGATGCTCGACTGACAAAGTATGTTGAGTTCTCTCACGAACCAGTGGTACTAGCAAAGAAAGAAAAGCCGGTTGGCTCAGTACGTTTCTTCTTCCGCCTTGCCAGAGTTGATATCCGTGGAGTTTTTAAGAGCTACACCAAGGCAATGGCAAAAGAAACTCTGCCACTCGACATCTTGGCAGCTCTCAAAACCCAGCCTGGTATGTATATAACAATGATCATCGGCACGGGTAGTAACATTAGCTCGCCAAAAAAGGTTATGAAGTTTCACTGTCTTCTCCCGGGCGAGCTAAAGCCAAGATTTCGCCTAAAGCTTCTCCCTGGCGATACCCATGCTCTTGGCGGCGGAAGCTCCAAGCGCATTGCCTGGCATATCAAACAAGCTCTGCAGGCTTAAAACCACTATTCTTAAAGCGCCTTAGTACTTAAGGCGCTTTTTTAATAGTGACCTTAGCAACATCTCTTCGTCCATAAAAAAATAACAAGAGTTCTCCAGCCTGCCCTGTAATAATAGTGTCATTTTTTGATTTATGATTTGCAATTGTAATAACCTCAGCTGTATGCTCATTTTTAAGTACAACATTACCCAAATCTTTCACTAAACCCTTTTTAATCTTCGCCAACCCCTGTAATGAACTCCATAAAATAGCATTTTGTTTAGCTGTCGCGACAGGCCGTTTTATGTGTAGCGCGCCTCGCAAAATGTCTTCATTATGTACCCAAAACTCACCCGTATTTACGACTGCCGGCATAAACCACGGGTATTTCTCTAGTTTTTGTATAATTGCACTATGCCCTTTTGCTTCAAGCTTTTTTACTCTGCTATCATGCAGATTATGCAAACGAGGTACAACTATGCCAATAGGGCCAATCAAACCCTCTCGCACAACAATATGTGCAGCTAGGTCTTCTACATTCCAGCCACCACACAGCGTTATGGCTTTCCATTGTGATGGTTTAAAACCTTTTAGTAATTCCACTAAGTAAGTGCGTTCAGATTGTACAAATTGTTTGTTGGTCATAGTACTATTATTGCATGTTAGTGTACAATAAACCTATGAAAACAGATGAAATACAGAAAAAAATTGCACAGCTCGACGAGATGACCAAAGATGTCACGCAAAACAAAGGCACCGAGCCACCCTTTACTGGCAAGTATGTAGATGAGCACAGTGATGGTAGCTACCATTGTATGGTTTGTGGCCAAAAGCTATTTGAGGCCGGCACAAAGTTTGAGAGTGGCTCAGGCTGGCCAAGCTTTGACCAAGCCGTACCTGGCTCAGTTAAGATGCTTACAGATAACTCTGACGGAATGGAGCGTACAGAGGTAGTCTGTAGTAATTGTGGTGCTCACTTAGGGCATATGTTTGAAGATGGCCCAAAAGAAACCACTGGTCAACGCTTTTGCATTAACTCCTGCGCTCTTGATCTGCATAAGAAATAGATCTTCGTCATCCTGAATTTATTTCAGGATCTCTTTAGTTGCAAATCAGATCCTGAAAGTTAGAAGCGCTAAAGCTTTCTCTTCAGGATGACGAAAAAAAATAGTTACTATTGTGAGCTTCAAATAATAAAAAAGCCCGATCATTTTTCGATCGAGCGAATGTGGGCTGTGACCTCGTACCAGGTATCAACCTCAATAATATTACTCGGTAATGGCGTGCCGCTTCTGTTCCATGGATGACGAAACAAGTACACATACTTCACCACTTGTGCAGCATCAACCGCATAGGCTAGATTGTCTTCGGCAAAATAATCGGCCTTAATTTCATTCAGAATATCAGCTTTAGACCGGCCGGTTGCCCGGCTGGTATGGGCATTGCTACTAAACAAAATGTCAGCAAAGACGCCAGGAAATTTATTAGGTAACCACAAGGCAGTATGTTCGCGAATCAAATCGTGCCTTGATGTTAGTGCATAGAGTGTATGGCCAGAAAACTTCAGTGAGTTTAGGCCAATTATAGCATCAGTACGTGGTTCAATAGTGAGAAAATTTGGTGATAAGAAATACTGATCTAGTAGCTTGTCACATTCTTCTAATGACATACCCCAAACATCAACAAACTCAAAGCTTGTGAACTCTTCATATTGAGCTGTCATTGCATGATCGGTACTGGTGTACTTACAAACAGAACCAACAAAATCTACAACCACATCATCAAGGTCAGAAACAAAAATGCTCATTTCTCTCCCTTATGGTAGGTACAGTTTTTACAGTCGCTATTCTGTCATAATTTGCTAGATCAAACAAGCACTAGTACTATAGAAGCATGAAGTTTGCTCGCATCATTTTTTGGCTCAGTGTAATTATTCAATTCTGCCTTGGTTTACTAATGATATTGAGACCAAACATCATGCAAAGGCTCATCTATGCGCCAGAACCTACAATTCTGATCCAAACAATTGGCTCGGTTGGCATTACAATGGGCTTACTTGCTCTACTTACACTGCAAAAGCCCAAGAATATTGAGTTATGGCAAGTTAGTAGTACAGTACTTGCAGTATTTAATCTTGGGCTAGGTATTTTTTTAGGTATTGCTGCAAAAGAAGGGCTTATTAGTTGGCTTGGTGTTGTAGTTCATCTGCCAATAGCAATTGGATTCATACTTGTTGCATTGCAACTTCAAAGAAATGAAAACTACACATAGTACTAATGCTATAATAGTACATGTAGCCCAAACTAAATTTCATGTTGTCTTAGTAATACTATGTCTATAAAAAAATCATCCTACACGCGAAAAGTCGGTACAATAATTCTGTCTTTTGGCACAGCTATAGTGTTTCTCTTATCTGTTGCCACACCTAGCCATGCGGAGCAAACAGATGTTTCATATGGTGGGTCGCAAGAGTACCTTACTGCTGCCGATTGGAGCTCTGGTGTCTCTACTCGTAACATAGGGCATGACACTAGCGGCAATACTTATACTACGGGAAGATTTTATGGCAGCATAGATTTTGACCCTACTTCTGGCACTGATACATTTTCTTCTCCTGATTTTTACGCTGTTTTTATCACAAAAATGAACGCTAATGGCAGTTATGGGTGGACCAAAGTCTTTGCCGTAAGCGGCTCATATGTATATTCCTCTGGTTTCGCAGTCACCACAGATGGTAATGTATATGTAACACTACAGTACAGTTCTACTATCGATCTTGACCCCGGTATAGGTGTAGACAGTCACCCTCCAATTGGTGGCACCTATACTATGGCAACCGTTAAGCTAAGTAGTAGCGGGGCTTTCATTCAGGCTACCGTGACAGGCGGGACGGACATAAATTATACCTGGAATATCACACTTGATAGTAATAATAACCTATATGCTGCGGGTAGTTTTAAGGGTACAACAGACTTTGATCCAAATGGAGGCACAGATAGCAAAACTTCAAATGGCGACCAAGATATCTTTCTGACTAAAATCAACGCTGATGGCAGTTATGGCTGGACCAAGACCATGGGTGGTTCGGGTCGAGATTATGCTTCACTTATTACAATAGACACCAATAACAACGTTGTTATTGGTGGTCCAGCAAATAGTACCTCGGTTGATTTTGACCCGACTGGCGGCACTGATGTGCAAACTACCAACCCTAACGCATTTTTTACAACCAAATTTAACGCTGATGGCAGCTACAATCTAACAAGAGTCACCAACCCCAGTAGCTATACATATATTAGTGGGGTTCGTTTTGATAATCTAGGTAATATGTACCAATTATCTAGCTATGGTGGCACGGCAGACTTTGATACTAACGGAGGGGTCGACAACCACATTTCTGCAGGAGGTACTGATATTGCTCTGACTAAAATCAACGCTGATGGCAGTTATGGCTGGACCAAAACCATAGGTAGCGCCGCTAATGAACATGCAGGAGGGCTTGCGATAGACAGCCATAATAATGTGTACCTAGGGAGTTACTTTCAAGCGACGGTTGACTTTGACTCGGGCCCGGGTGTCGACAATAAAACTTCTGTAAATGGAGATTTTGCATTTACCCGTATCAACGCCGATGGTAGCTACGGGTGGACGTATCAAACCACAACTCAAACAGGTGGCTACACCTACTTAGATGCACAAGATGGAATGTTTATAAATACAGATGGTTCTATTTATTATACCGCCGTATATGGTGGTGGCTCTATAAATCTCAACCCGCTAGGTGGATCTGATATTCGTACTACTCCAACCGAAAATACTTTTTTGACAAAAATTAGTCTTACCACCTACCAACAAGTCATAGATGTTGCGAGCGGTCTGAGTGTTGCCAAACTTGATGGTGTCGATGCTACGCTTAACAACACCCTTAGTGGTACCACACAAACAATTCGTGTTAGCAAAACTGGTGGTATTCCCATAGCCGATATTTCAATTACCTTTAATACTGATCCGAGCTTGATAGATGTAACAGCAGATTCTGATGCCACTACCGGAACTGCCTTTGCGCATAATCTTACATCTGTAACGGGTGCGGCTAGTTCATTTACACTCTTTATTCCTAAGCTCAGTAATGATACGGGGGTTGGCATTTGTCCGGGAGCGACCACACTAGCCGCAGTTAATAATTCTTGCACGGGTCTCTACTATCTCACAACGGTGGTGTCGAGCAACCTTTCTACAGTAACTATTAATGGGGTAGTTTATTGGAAGGTAACTGGCCTCACTGGAACTGGCGGCTTTAGTACTATTACACCTAGCAGTGGTGCTGGCTTAGCTAATACGGGTGATAACCAGACGAAATTCTCTGTATTATCCTCAAGCGCGTTTGGGCTTGGCTTAATCATCTTATTGTCTCTGCTGTTTAACAGAATTGACCGTCGTAAAAAAATTAGCAAACAATTCATAAATCACATTGGATAATAACTGATCTCTTATAGTACAATAATTTTTATGATTGTTACCATTTCTTGTGTTTTTGTAAAAAAATATGCTTATCCAGGAAAAAGTCGTATATTTTACTTTCGTTTATAGCTTCAGCTGACTGAATACTGAAATTTATAAAAGTGTAGAAATCTGCTGTAAAAATGGCTTTGTCTTGGCATACCGCAGAGTTTGCAAACCAGCTTCGCGGGCAGCATTAAGATTTTCAGCTGAGTCATCAATTAATAATACCTGATTGGGCTTTAAGCCAAAACCAGCAACTACAGTCTCATACAAGCCTGGGTCGGTTTTTGGTAAGCCTAGTTCAGAAGTTGTCTTTACAAACTGAAAATATCTTCTGACTTTTCGTTGTTGTAACCATTCTGATAAATCTGAATTGATTGCAGAAATAATTCCAAACCCATACTGTTTATTATGGTCTTCTATAAATTCAAATAGCTCACTATTCAGCTCATCTTTGGCAGGAAAGTAAAGCACACCGTAAAAATCCCAAATAATTAGCTTGATCATAGTTGCTCTAATTGATTAATCCAATCTTCTACGATACTAAAGCTTCCTTGCCAAAAATCTGCACTATTCATATCAATACCAACCTTCTTGAGAGTATCTTCAGGGGCTTCAGAGCCACCTGTGGCAAGGATCTGCTCTATCTTAGCAACAAAGCCTCCACCCTCATCTTTGTAGCGCTTATACAGCGCCATACTGAGTAGCTCTCCAAAGCTATAGGCGTAGCAATAGAATGGTCTATCAAACAAGTGTGGAATATATGCCCACTCATACTGAAACATCGTCTCAAGCTCAACACTATCACCAAACTGCTCGCTAAGGTTATCTAGCCAGAGCTTATTGAGTACTTCTATTGAAAAGTCTCCACTGCTGGCTTGGTGAGCAGCTAACTCAAACTTTGTAAAATAATTCTGGCGCATTATAGATGCATAGCTATCAAGAATCTTAGTAACTAACAATTGTTTTTTTACTGTCACATCGGTAGTATTTGCCAAAGTTTTTTCAAAAACAATTGTCTCGGCAAAGGTAGAAGCTGTTTCTGAAAGTGGCAAAGTAGCACCTTGAGCACTAATACTGTGTTTATTTGCATACAGTCCATGTGCACCATGACCAAGCTCATGAGCTAGCGTAAACTTGTCTTGCATTCGGCCCGAAAAATTCGTCATTACATACGGAGTGATGTGCGGAGACAAAGTTGCACAAAATGCACCAGATCTTTTATTGGGGTTTGGTAGAAAATCAACATGATGTTCTGAAATAATTTTTTGAGCATGCTCGGCAAAGGTTGGTGAAAATTCTGCAAAGTTTTGCAAAACCTCTGTAATAGTTGGCTCAAGCTCGAGAGTCGGAAGCTTTTCATTACCGAGGGGTGCGTACAAATCAACTCGTCGCAGCTTCTGTATAGCTTGTGGCTCACCATCCGTACTAGTCGGGTTCATCTGAGCGGCCTTCCAGCGAAAGAATCTCTGAAATAATGGTGCATTATCAGTACAGACACTCAAAAGTGCTTCAATAGAGCTGTCACTGACATGATTGGCAGCATTGCGCATTGCAATAGGAGACGAATACCCACGTACCTTACTCTCATAGACCCAATCTTTTACAATAGCCGAGTAAGCCGTATAGAGTTTCTCAATGTTTTTCTCGTACTCAGCAAATCGAGACCGAAAAGCCTCATGTCTTTCGTGAGAATCAGCTGAGTAAGTATATCTATTGAGTTCATCAATAGTTTCAATAACACAAGTTTTATCATTGCTATCACAAAATTCAAAGCGAAAATCTGTAGTGATCATACCGTACAAATCATAGACAACCCTTACACCGTTAGAGTCTTTATTGGCAACAATCAATTCTTCGGGCTGAGATAGCGTGTGGTCAGCCATCGCTCGCTCATAGTTCAGTTGATATTGCAGATCACCAGCAAAGGCAAAGAGCCTCTGTGCATTCTCTTCATCAAGCACTTCTTTTCCTTCTACTGACTTTCCTTTGAGCCATTGGCTAATTGGTTGGGTTTTTTCATGCCACACTAGTTCTAATTGTTTAACTTTGCCCTTCAGACTGAGAGCCAAAGCATCTTTACTATCAACAGACTCCATCAAAAATACTCTTCCGTCGAGTCGCATCATATCTTCTGCTACTGATTCGTCAAAAGCTATAAAGTCTCTAAATTCTTGCTCTGAGATTGTTGGAGCCAATTGAGAAGAATATTCTGAATACTTTTTGATCTTTAAAAGTGTTGCATCCAAAAGATCACTAAAGTCACTCAGTGTAACAATATCATCTAAGTTCCAAGAGAGTTGTGGGCTTTGCTTCATAGCTTCTATTGTACCAGGTATATCATTATCTATGGAGATTTGTAAATAAAAAGACCAAGCCACCAAGGCTTGGTCTGTAGTGTTTATAGGCTTTTGCGAATCCCCTTCATAGTAGTATCAATAGAAGCTTTCTTGAAAGATTTGTTTCTCGCGCGTGCGCGTCCAGTAGCACGGCTCCTGGCTATCGGTGAAAGCTGTCCCCTACTCTGAGCATTCAGTTCTGAAAAAGCACGCAAATCATCTGGTCTACGCAGAACTCCTCTCACAGATTCAAGATCAAAAAAGTATGTATACTCAGGCAGATTGTGGGGTGTTTCAAAGCCTGTAAAGCCCGAAGGGATACTAACGAGCCAGCTTAAGCACTCATTGTTATTCAGAAGTCTCAAGATAGGAATATAATTTTTTAGGTCATTTCCTACCAAGTACACAATGAGATCTTCATGGGCTCGCAACTCAGAAGTAACAAAATCTCTAATATCGCAATCAATATCTGAGTCTAGCTTAGTATCTTTTTTGCGTAGAGTATATTTATAGCCGAGTTTTCTCAGTTTTCTAATCTTGTCTTGCTCACCAGAGCGAGACCATCGATTCTTAAAAATTCTAAACTCTGTCGTTATGTCTTTGCCAAAGTGCTCATGTGCATGCGCTTTGAGATGATGATGCATCATCGCCCAATCAATATCATCTGTCACCACTTCTCGATGACAAACTCGCCCCCAAGTCTTAACAATATTGGGATAGTCGAAGACAAAAAGAATTTTTACATTCATGTTTTTCTCCGCACGTAGTAGGTACAAGGACTATATTTATATCACATATATTCAAATATAGCAATACTCTTTATTAGGTTTTTACTGGGTTTCAGTATGGAGCTTGCGCACAAAAGCTTTGCGCGGAACATTAGGAAATGTATTGGTAGTTTTATTTGGCATTTTATCGCTATATGTGCCAAACAGTTTATCGAGAACAAAAATATTTATTCCATAATTAACCGGCTTGTAATGATGAATATCGTGTAAGCGTACCAGCTCTTTGTACCAACCATAGTGATTCATCCAAAAGTTTTTTTTGTGAAAGCTTGAGTGAAAGGCGCTAATCACGAATTTAGCATAGATCAGCCCACCCAAAATCATTGGAATACTGTAATGTAGTGGTAAGAGTAGATAGATAGAAACCACCAAAAACACCGTTAGTATATACCATCCGTATGATTTGGCACTAGTATACTTTTTACTTGGCCGTAAGCTAGTGGTTGGGTAATCTCTTTCATGGTGGATCCAGTGTTTGTAGCGAATGTTCTCACCAAAAATACCAGAATGCTCTACAAATCTATGCCAAAAATACCCTGTCACCTCAACTACTAGTGGTGCAGCCACAAAAAAAAGCAGGGCACTAATGAGTAAATATATATAATTAAATTGCATAAGATTATTCTACCAGAAATATATCAACAAGATATTATAAATATATTTCTGATAGGTAACAAGTAGATGGTATTAATAAAAAAAAGCGACCTAGTTTCCTAGTTCGCTTTGGAGTACTGGTCATCGATGCCGTACTCCCGTCTTTTTGCCCTCACACTCCCACCAACATTTTTTTGAGCGTTTCACTGTCGAGTGCTTTGAGCTCTTTTTGAGCGATCATTGGCCAGTTTGTCCTGGCACATGTTCTCAAAAGTTCTCCGATCGCCGAAAGCACAAAACTACTGAGAACAATCTCTCTGCCACCACTTGCGAGGATTACCTCGAAGTGAGAATCACACATCCTGTCGTAACACGGTCGTGGCATACCTTTACCGATCAAAACACGCTTTGGCGGTAGTAGTAAGTGGTCGAACTCGACAACAAGTTCGAATGACTTGCGTTGGAGCAGCGTGAGGTCCTTTCTGTCTGTCAGCTTTTCTCCGGGACGAATAATGATTTGGGTTGTCATTGGATCCTCCAATCATGAGGCTTGATGCTAGTCAATGTAGCTAGTATTACTGAAATACCTAGCGGGCAGCGTACTGGATGGAGTTAAGGCCATCTCAGTCAATCTTGTAGTAGTCTGGCAACATCTCAACGTGGCCACGCAGGCTATTCCACTTGAAGTGCAAGCCACCAGGTTGACCTTCCAAATCTCCAGGGTTGTCATAAGTGAGAAGGACGTCCATCTCACTTACTATTATGGGATGGAACATGATAGTTATATCACAAAAAGATACCAAAAAAAAGCATAACAAAAAACCTGACTCTACCGATTTAGATGAACGGGTCTCTTACGAACTTGATTTTTGGCGGAGAGGGAGAGATTCGAACTCTCGATACGGTTGCCCGCATACTGCTTTTCGAGAGCAGCGCCTTCAACCACTCGGCCACCTCTCCTTACCTCTTAAAGAATACCTCAATAATTAATAAGAAAAAAGCCCCAGATAACTGGAGCCTTGAGCGAATTGTTCAGATTCACTTATAGTAAATGGTAAGCTTCGCACTAAAAAACAAATTATTGTCAGTGTCTTGGTGTGAATTGATTTGGTACGGAGACCCTGGAGCTCGGCCCCCAGAGAATCCTGGGGTGGTTTGTTGATCTTGGTAGGCCGTTACCCTTACCAACCAATCAAAGCTGGCCCACCCTTATTGCACTATGTCTCCCGTTTAGCCCTTTAGGGCGACTAAACTAGAAGGAGACGACCGGCTGTTCCGAGCGGTCACGAACTAAAGAATAGTTTATAGATGATCTGGATGATCTGTAAAGCCAAAAGGTACATTTATTACATACAAAAGTATAACGGGTAAATCTCGGCTTGTCTATAAATATATAAGAAAAAACCCTACTCATAAAAGTAGGGCTTGAAAAGATGGATGAAGCAGGGCTCGGCCCCTGCAGCATCCGACATTCACACATGTGGGTGTTGGCTCGAGCAACACAGCTTTTTTTACAGACACACAGCTAGCTAAGCTGCCAATCTTTACAGTTTCTGCTTCTACCAAGCTTTCACTTGTCCACATAGACTGCTTTAACTGGTGTTCTGTTGTGAAAGACAGAACCAACTAAAACTACCCGAGGGTAGGTGAGGGTCAAGTTGGTTCCGGGCGCGGATGTAAACTTCTTCTAGGTCCGCTCTTTCGATGCCCATTGTCAATCACTACTCACACAGTGCGACCTAGCAAGTGCGCCTTGGTGGCGCTCTCACACACTTCTAGTGAAGTGCCTCATCCGGTCGAGGAGAGAACTTAAGAACTTGTCGAGTAGTAGCATACACTTGGCTACAAACCACTACTCTACCTTTTTGGCCGTAAGCTATCTACCAAGGCAGACTCTCACACTGGCTCTCGTAAGGTAACGAGGGTCGTCTATCACAATTTCACTAACCAAGAGTGAAACCGTGACTTCAAAGGTCCGCTTTTATGTGCGGCTCCGCGCTAGACTAACTGCACGCGATTTTTTACTCCAGTGGTGGTTTTTTATATCTTTTAGGTTATATTTATACCACCACTGGAGCTTTTAAAAAATTGGTTCTCAATGAACGTAAAGACATTATAGCAAACTTAAGCAATATTGTCAATACTACTTAGCGCTTCATTATACAAGAGAGGTGTAAAAAAAATTGATGCAACAGGAGCATAATAACCACTTTAAGTGATTCTCAAGCTTCTGGTGCGCCCGACAGGGGTCGAACCTGTGACCTCCAGTACCGCAAACTGACGCTCTATCCAGCTGAGCTACGGGCGCTTATCAGTGGTTTATTATAC
This sequence comes from Candidatus Saccharimonadota bacterium, assembly GCA_013816445.1. Taxonomy (GTDB): domain Bacteria; phylum Patescibacteriota; class Saccharimonadia; order CAILAD01; family BJGX01; genus CAILAD01. The sequence goes on along the minus strand of JACDEK010000004.1, from coordinate 11,720 downwards.
AGATTAATGACTGATTTGAACAGGGTTATACCTGAGCTAGAATCTAAGCTTACGAAATAACTTATCTACCAAATCTTCTCTGTTCTCTACTTTGGGTAGCATTTGCCCTATTGCAGTCTCAAGCTGATCTAGCTGGTGCTCGGCTGGTGGTAAGCTCACGAGTGTACCAAAGCGCTTATTGGGTACCAGTTCAAGAACTGGCTGACCGTAGTCACTAATCATGTAGTAGGAGCCAAAATCATCAAATAAATATTTCTTTACCCCTACAGTTACACCAAAGTTACTCAGCTGATAACGCAATACTCTTGGTGTACGATTGGCGTAAATAAATAGCGCTGTACCCATTAATGCAAACAAGCCAACAGTAATGTACTGCTTGGTAAAAATAGCCAGTAAGATAAGCACAAAGAAAAATGCCCCAAAACCTAAGTACCAGCCAGCCGGTTTGTGAGTCTGTACAAATTCAGCAGCTTGCCAGCTCATTAAAATCTCTTCTGGTACATTTGATGCCTGAGTATTTTTAGGTTGCGCGTCTTCAGGTTTTTTTGGTGCACCACCAAGCCATTTGCCAACCAGTGAACGCTTTTTGGGCTCAGGCAGTTGTCCGCTAGCTGGTTTTTCTTCAGCACGCTTGCCCTGTAACTCAACACCACTCAAGGGCGATTGTGCCGAAGTATCTTGATCTATCTGAGGTGTCTGATCTTGCTCTATTTGTTGAGCCATAGTCTCGTCAGAATCAACTGTACTTTGCTGAAATGGGTTTGGGGCAGGTGTAAAAGAAGTCGCATCGGCATCACGCTCAGCTGGCTTGGGAGTTGTGGGGGTATTAGAATCTTCCATAATCACTGTCTATTATGCTGCAATCGCCAGAAAAAGTCTATTGTATTTGACCATTACCCTCTTGGCGGATACGCATAAATCAGGTATAATTACTCCGTTGAATGTCTTCATTTTGGAGAGGTGCCCGAGTGGTTGAAGGGAACAGTCTTGAAAACTGTCAGGCCTGCAAGGGTCTCGAGGGTTCGAATCCCTCCCTCTCCGCCAGAATAGATATGACACGGAGAGGTACCCAAGTGGCTGAAGGGGCTGGTTTGCTAAACCGGTAGAGGGGAGTAATCCCCTGCGAGGGTTCGAATCCCTCCCTCTCCGCCAGCAATTATAAAAAGACCCACTTACGGGTCTTTTTTGTTATACTAAATACTATGAAATCTCAATGGATTATTCTTAACAGGTTAGGTAAAGTCGTAGATTCAACGACATTTCCAAAAAGACCTAAAGATGCAAATAAGTTAATTGAAAATAACCCATACACTCCCTGGTACAAGCAAGATGAACATATTCACATTGCAAATAACCACATAAACGGTATACACGCCTTAGGAACCGAAGATGAGATTAAAATTGTTCTTGATTATTGTCTTGCTCATGAAGATTTAATCATAAATCATTTTAACTCTAAAGAAGATAATATTTTACTCATTGATGTTTTAAAATTACTAATAGTCATTCAGCCATCATAATACTTGCTAATTGAGTCATTTGACTGTATAATTCTTCTAGTTTTCTGCTCGCACCTCAAAGGCAGGTAAAGTGGCAATTAAGCTAGTTTCTACCGACACTCAAGGTATTCAATACTTTAGTGTCAGTCTGATTGGTAACAGACACAATCTCACGCATATTGGTCTCTATCGAATCAATAACGAAGTATTTGCTACCGCCTTTATGCCCTACACATCTTGCTGGTACGCTTATGACATAGCGACCGGCCTAGAGATTGCTACCTTTAGAAAAAAGTTCTTCGATCAGGTCATTTTTGCAAATAAAATTGGTGATATAGTCTCACTACCAGACAATACTGGCACCGAGCACTATACTGCAGTTCTACTGCCAACCCAAGCATAAAGCTTGGGTTTTTTATATCTTATTTACCGAATATCAAACATAAGTTATATAACATTATTCTATTCTTGTGAAATAGACTTATGCTTATAGTTATAAGAGAGTTTACTAGTAGTGTGAAAATTTGAGCTGCTCAAGTAGCTCAGCATGATGCTTAGCAGCCTGTGGGTCGTTAACTAGTGTGTACAGTCGCACCAAAGTAGATTGCAAAGCACTGTTTGATTGATCAATCTTTGTTCCTTGCACAGCAAATACAATCGCTTCTTTAAGCTCTCCTCTACTAGCTGATAACCGAGCTAGAGTTAAGAAGTCAGTTGTTGATTTGCTTTCTACTTCTTTCAAAAGCTTCTCACCTGACTTATATACTTGATTATCAATCAAAAAATACGCAGATTCTCGCTGACTCAGGGCAGACTTAGTAACTAAGCTAGTAGCATCAGCTTGAGTGCCCCCAAGTAAAATACAACTAGAGTTAGCGTTCTTAGCAATAATGCTCTCAAGACTTTGCTTACTTGCCTGGGCAGACTTCTCGCACCCCTCAGAGATTTTATCTGTATTGTATAAAGCCACAGCCTCACCACTCAGACTCTCTGCTGACTGATGTACTCTACCGGCACGTTTATAGTATACTAGTGCTTTATTATAATCTTGAACCTGCAGGGCTAAGTTGCCTAAACGCAAATAATTTGGGTCATCTACTGATTGATAAACGGCAATTGCTCTACCAGTCTCTCCCCTACTCAACCAAAATCGTGCCAGCGCTTCAGTTGCTACCGGGTCGCTACCAACCATCATTTTAGCTTGCTCAAGGTAGCTCAGTTTTTGCTGGGTATTTTGCGTGTTTTTTGCCTGGTCAACTAGCCTATCAACAATACTCAGTCGCCAAGCAATAATCTGTGGAGTAAATGCAATAATAGCTAATGCCATTAATAGAATGAAGCTAGTTGCAACTAAAAAGAAGGTTTGTTTATTGCGATTTGAGCTTTTCAAGTTCTGCCTCAAGATTTTTTACTTCACTATGAGTGGTGGCAAGTTTGGTTCTCTCCCCTTCTACAAGCTGCGCGGGTGCATTTTGTATAAATGAAGCATTGCTGAGTTTTGCGTCAATAAGCTTAATCATATTCTTCTTAAGCGCTATTTCTTTACCAAGTTTAACAATCATTACCTTACCTGCTTCTTTTTGTTTTTCTGCAAGAACTTCAATAATTTGCAACTCAAAAAGTTTTGCACTCTCTGTGGATGGCTTGTGGATAACTTTCGGCCATTGTTCGGTTATAAGCAGTGAATCGGTGTAAGGTAGCTCTTGCCAGATAGTTTCTGAAACAAATGGTGCAAAGGGGTGGAGTAAACGCAATATTGTATCAAGGCCATAAGCAAGTACGGCTGGGTTGAGCTCTGACTTAGAATACTCAATATATTTATCTGCCAAATCATCCCATAAAAGAGAGTAGACTGACTGGCCGGCATCTGAATAACGGTATTTTTCAATATTTTTGGTTACCTGTGTAATAGCTTCATTTATCTGAGTCATAATCCAATGATCTGCAGGTGTTTTTAGCTCTATTTCATCTGGCGTGAAACCGTCAGGTAGGCGAGAGAGGGTGAAGCGCGCCACGTTCCAAACCTTATTACAAAAGTTACGATAGCCCTTAATCTTATCAAGTGAGATCTTACCGTCATTACCAGGTGTAATACCTATAGAAAGAGCCAGGCGCAGAGCGTCTGTGCCAAATTCTTTGGTAATTAGCATTGGATCGTCATAATTACCCTTTGACTTACTGAGTTTTTGACCTTTTTCATCTATTACCATACCCCATAAGTAGACATTCTCAAACGGTACTTTGCCGGTCGTATATATACCAAACATTATCATCCGAGTAATCCACTTATGTAAAATGTCTCGAGCTGATGCCATCATAGTGGTTGGATAAAACTGTTCAAAGTCATCTGTGCTCATCAAGGTAGTATACGGCCACTGGCTTGAAGAGAACCAGGTATCAAAGGTGTCGGTTTCAAGACGATAATTACCCGCACCGTAGTATTTTTCAGCCTCAGCTTCACTACGAGCCACAATATACATATCTTTATCACTATCTGTACTTGTCTTATAGGCTATGGGTATACGAATACCCCACCAACCAGGTCTGCTGATACACCAATCGTGCTCGTTTTGTAGCCAATTAAGAGCAACTTTTTTAAAGCGGCTGGGGTAAAATGTTACTTCATCACTGCTAATAGCTTCAATTACTGGTTTGTTCAGCTGTGCAACACGCATAAACCATTGCTCTGATATAAGTGGCTCAATAACTGTCTTACATCTGTCATGAATTGCGACAGCATGTGTAAGGGGAGTAGTACTAATGAGTTTTCCGGCTTTTTCGAGGGCAGCAACTACAGCTATGCGACCATCTTCTACAGTGAGGCCAGCAAACTCTTCAGGAACATTAATAAGCTTGCCTTCGTAGTCTACAACTGATACCTCAGGCAGATTATGTCTTTGACCAATATCATAGTCGGCCATATCATGGGCTGGAGTTACCTTAAGTGCACCTGTACCGTCTTTGATACTAACGTGATCATCAGCAATGATAGGTATCATTCTATCAAGAAGGGGGACGGTAGCAGTTGAACCAACAAGCTTGGTATACCGCTCATCGGTAGAGTTAACTGCCACAGCTGCATCGGCAAAAATCGTCTCTGGGCGAGTGGTTGCAATCTGAATTGAGCCGTAATCTAATGTGTACATTGCATCTTCTCGGTCGGTTCTTTCAGTTTCAATATCAGGAAAAGCCGCCTGACAGCGCGAGCACCAATTAACTATGCGATTACCTCTGTAGATCTGGCCATCGGTAAGGAGTCTTTCAAACGTATCATAAACAGTCTCAATCACGTCTTTATCAAGAGTGAATTTAAGCTTGCTCCAGTCTGCGCTAAAGCCCATAGATTGCATCTGAGAAATAATGGTATCTTGCTGACCCAATACAAACTCTTCTACCTCGGTATAAAACTTCTCAGGGCCAAGATCAAAACGCGTCTGACCCTTTGCTTCAAGAATACGTTCATAAACTACTTGAGTCTCAATACCAGCATGGTCAGTACCGGGCAACCACAGGGTTGGTCGGCCTTGCATACGAGCAAACCGCGTCGCAATATCTTCTACAACGTACATTAAGTGACCGGCATGCAGTGAGCCATTGGCATTAGGTGGTGGCATAATTATCGAGAATGGCTCTTTTGTAGAATCTCCCGTTGCAGCAAAGGCGTTGGCATCTTTCCATAAGGCCGAGATAGTCGGTTCGTGCTCGGTAGGAATATAGGCTTTTGGTATTTCTATCAATTCGCCAGCAATAGATTTATCTGATTGGTTCTGAGGGGTTTGCATGATGTTCAAATTGTAGCATTTTCAGATAGAATCTTCTAGCTTTTTACATTTACTTAAGTATATAAGCGATATATTTGACAGCAGTGCTTATGCTTAGTTACAATAAGTACAAAGTTTTTGTGAGCGCAATTAAAAATGAAAAAGGAGAATAATGTTAAAAGATATTTATAGCCCCCTAGAGATTGATGAGCAGTGGGATCAGCGTGCACCAATGGCTGACGGCGATATGGGTAGTATGGACTCTATGGGTCGAATGGCACATATGGCTCCCGAAGCTAATGCTGCGACCGCTGTTATGGAGGCTCCTTCAGTTGCCCCAGTAATGCCAGAGGGTACACCGACTGATGCAGACCAATCAACCTCAATTGGACACTTCGGGGGAGAGGCGACAGCTACAATGAGCGATACGACTGAGTCAGTTGACCCTAGCCCTATGGTTACTACAGATGAAAAACTCGATACTCCCAGTACAGAATCTACAGAGACTACACCAAGTGATGATGAAGCAGTTTCAAAACTTGGAGAATCCGAAACTGATACTACTGAAGCTCCAGAAGAAAGTGGATTAAAGTTGGAAGGCGACTCAGAACCAACAGTTGATACTAGCGATACTCCACATATGATTATGCCAACCGAAACTTTTACACCAGATCAGCCTCGTGATCAATTAGTAACACCTAAGTCTACTGAAGAAGATACTCAGAAAGACGACATCGAATCAGATGACAAAGCAGAAAGTGAAGACACTGATACCTCAGGGATTGTTATGGCCGAACATCATGACGGTGCACACAAAGCACCAGATGAAGACGAGGCTGCTCCAGTTATTCCAGAAGAGCCTAAGGCACCTGAAATCAGCGATGAAGAACATAACGTATCAGGTCAAAAACTAGAAGCAATGAGTGAAGTCTTACAAAACCTTGATACCGAAGTAGAAAAATTACTTGAAGAGCTTGGCGCTGAAGATACTCGTCTTGCAGATATGTTAACTGAAAAAAATGACACTATCAAAAGTGCCCAAGACGATGTTGGTATTATAGAAGCTCAACGAGCTACTATTGCTGACAAAGTTGCTACTCTCGAAAAACTTAAAGACAAATAAAAAATTTCTTTACTAGTAAAAACCCACAGTTCGTGGGTTTTTACTTTTATATAACTTCTAAACTAGAGTCAGCCGTAAGTTCATCTGGCTTTATATATATATCATTCTGGGCCATTTGAAAGGCTAGTGCGCCAATCATAGCTGCATTATCTGTACAAAGTACTGGTGGCACAAAAATCGCTTCTGGTAGCACTCTGTGCATTTGAGAGCGAAGCTCAGTATTGCACGCTACACCTCCACCAACAACCAAACTCTTTGGATTATGCCTCAGCCAAGCTTTCTGAGTATTAGTAACCAGTGCTATCACAACAGCTTTTTGAAAGCTCGCTGCAATATCGGCTACTATTTGCTCATCAAGATGATAAGTTTTTTGGGAATTTTGGGCATCAAGTGCACCTGGGTTAAAACCCGTTATCTCTTGTACTTGTCGCAAAACAGCAGTCTTCAACCCAGAAAAACTAAAGTCTAGGCTGTCTTTACCTAGCTTAGCAACAGGAAACTTATAGGCGTTTGCGTCGCCAGATTCAGCTACCTTACCAATAGCCGGCCCGCCAGGATACGGTAGACCAAGTAGCTTGGCGACTTTATCAAAGGCTTCACCAGCCGCGTCATCTAGTGTTTCTCCTAACACCTCACGACTTAAGTTTTCTTGGTAAAGAGAAAGGGTGGTATGACCACCAGATACAGTGAGGGCCAGAAAAGGAAATTGAGGGGAGTTGTCGGTCAAAAATGCCGCAAACCCATGAGCGTAAATATGATTCACACCAATAAGTGGCTTGTTTTTTGTCGCTGCCAGAGTTTTGGCCGTTAATACACCAATAAGTAGCGAGCCAATTAAGCCTGGGCCTTTTGTAACAGCAATAGCATCAATATCACTCCAGCTACAACTAGCATCATTTAGTGCTTGCTCAATAACAGGAATCATTACTTCTATATGACTTCTTGCAGCAACTTCTGGCACCACACCACCGTACTGAGCATGAATCTCTACTTGGCTATTGATAACATTACTCAAAATAGCACTACCATTTTTAATCACTGCAGCAGCTGTTTCGTCACAACTAGATTCAATTGCTAATATTTTCATCTGCTATATTCTACCAATAAAAAAGCCCCTTCACAAAAAGTGGAGGGGGAGGTGCGGAGCAGAAGGGGTTCGAACCACCCATCCATTCGCTTTCACATCGCGATGATCTACCAATTGACCCTCGGGCCAAATTGAGCTACAGCCCCTCTGTACAATGTACGCTCTACAGTTAGTGATTCGCTAGGGTATCAGTAGAGAAAATACGTGCCCGGAGCGGGATTCGAACCCGCACGCTCTTGCGAGCCAGGGGGTTTAAGCCCCCTGCGTCTGCCTATTTCGCCATCCGGGCGGGGACTCACAAACAGTAAGTGCAGCCAGTATAATACTAAATTAATTACTTATTGTCAATAAAAAACCTCACACCGATGTGGTGTGAGGTTACTAGCAAAGTTCGTCTACAGAGTCACTAATGGCTTGTGCATAAGCATGGTTACCGACTGGGTCGCTGAAGTGCAAGCCGTCAGAACTCTGCCAGTCAGTATGGCCCCGCATTACAGCTTCCCAGTCAAGAAAATGTCCATTTGGATACTTCTCTACGTTTGCTTTAAATCCTTTGTTTAGCTGTGACCCCCATGTCACAAGATTGAGTTCTGTATTGTGCTCTTGTACCCCTACCCAGATCACACAGGGTGTATCTACAAGTGATCGTAATACCACTTCTTGCTGAGCAAACGACGCTTGCAACACTTGTACCTGTTGATCAACGTTCTGCGCAGTCACTAGATACCGAGCATCATTGGTGCCTAACGCCAACACAATCGCATCTGGTTTCTTGGTGTGTATCTGCTCAATAGCTGGCGTCATACCGGCAATTGTAATACCTAGTACACCTGCAATATCCGGATTGGGATATTTTGGTGCCATGAGTACTTGCAAGTCACCCGTTGACAAGAATACCAGACTATCACCAGCAACTGCTACTGAATAAACTGGTACATGTGACTTTGCCTGTAAATGTATGTATACAAGGCCCAATTCAACAACCAAAACACACAGTAGCGCACATACAATCTTGTTTCGAGTCTGCATTAGTATGCCAGATCAACCATCAGCATTTGCTTAAGTACCAAGATTCGTTCATTGGTAGGCTTTGCAAGACTACCAATTACAATCCCAGTCTGCCTGTATTCTTGAAGCATCGGTTTAAATAACGCCTGAGCTTCTTCTAGACTTAACCAAGAATATGCATACATACCCTCTGATTGATCCAAGCGGATAGTACCCCAAATAACATCTTCATATACTTGAGCCCATTTTTGTGCATCTAAGTTATCAAAACCAACTTCAAATGTAGCTATACTGCCACGTGCCCGAAAGTAAAACACCTCACCGTCAGGTAGAAAGCCCTGTAGCTCAGTTGGGCAATCTGCATGTGCCCACAAAATATGGTAACCATTAGCTTCTAGCTCGTCACACCATTGCATAAATTCTGACTTTGTTTGGGTCACTTTTTTCTCCAAGTGTGAATGTGTAAAGGTTCGAACTGACAGTATTCTACTATATTTATAGTATTTTGTAAATAGAACTAATTATGTGTTGGGCATCTGTTTGGCTAAACTGCTACAATAGAGTACATGCAACTACCCTCTAATTGGAACCAAACTATTCAATCTCGTGGTGGCCACGTACTGCAATCAGCTGAATGGGCTAGCTTTCAAGCTTCTATTGGCCGTCAGCCTTACTATGGCATGAGCGACACCTGGTATTGGTTAGCTTTCAACCGCCAAGTAACAGGCTTGCATTATTTACTGGCAGCTCATAATCCTATTGTGACAAAAGATATTGATTCAGCCTTGGAGGCACTTAAGATCAAAGCTAGTGACTTGCACTGTGACTTTATTCGAATAGAGCCAGTTGGCAAGGTTACAGCTGAGCAAATGCTTAGCCTAGGTGCCAAAAAAATTGGTGATGTACAGCCCGCTCATACTCTAGTGCTTAATCTTACAAAAAGCGAAGACGAATTACGTTCTGGGCTAGAGTCTGGCCACCGCAATCGCATTAACACTGCCGAAAAAAGAGGCGTCAGCGTACATAAAACTGCCGATCTTAAGATGATTCCAGCCTTTTTGCGGTTATTACACGATACTGCCGATCGAGCCAAGATTACCAATCATCCAGACTGGTACTATCAAAAAATGGCAGAGAATTTAATCGGCCAAGGAATGGCGAGTTTTTATGTAGCCACCGTAGAAAACAAACCAGCCAGCATATCACTCATATTTGACTGGGGTGACACTCGCTACTACGCACATACCGGCAATGATCAAATACTTAATCGACAATACAAGGCTGCTGTTAGTAACGTATGGCAAATGATACTCGATGCTAAAGCTGACGGTAAAAAATACTTTGATTTTTGGGGAATTGCCCCACCAGATCAACCCAATCACCCATGGGCGGGCATAACTGGGTTCAAAAAAGGCTTTGGAGGAGATATAATAGGCTCTGTTGGTAGTTGGGATATTCCAATCAACAGAGCTAAATACCAGCTGTATACAGCTTATAGAAAAATGCGAGGCCGTAAGTGATTAGAATTGCTTCACCAGATGAAATAACCAACTGGGATAGTCTTGTTGTACACAATACTGACGGCGGGCACATTTATAACACAGTAGAGTGGGGGGCGTTCAAAGCCACAGTTGGCTGGCAGCCACACTACTTTGTTTATGAGTCAGCTGGCTACATAGCGTACTTTTGTCTTGCCAGCAAACAAGCGAGTTTTCTAGGTACAATCTTTTACTGCAGCAAGGGGCCGGGATTTTTTAAAGATTTTACCTCTGGCAAAGAATCTGTGGCCCACTTTGGTGAGTTCTGCAATGAGCTTGGGCCATTCATTGCGCGCTACGACCGCAAGGCAATTTTGGTAAAACTCGAACCAGAGGTATTTGATGGAGAAGTAGATATGCATACATTTGGCCTAGTTAAGGCCAAGTCAGATTTACAGTTTAAAGCCACTATTTTTGTCGATCTCAGTCCAACCGAAGAAGAGATACTTGCAGGTTTCAAACAGAAAACTCGCTACAACATTCGCTTGAGTGAGCGCAAAGGTATAAAAATTGAACGACGCGAGATGACCAATGATAATGTAGAACTCATGTATAAGCTTATGGCCGCCACCCAAACTCGTGCGGGGTTTTTCTTGCGAAAAAAAGATTACTTTGCCGGTTACTGGCAAGGGCTAGCAAAAGCTGGGCTTGGGCAGTTTTTGGTAGCAACTCACGAAGGTGATGTACTGGCCGGCATATATGCCACGCATTTTGATACCAAGGGGTATTATAAAGACGGTGGGTCATTTTCTATTAAACGTAATCTTATGGCACCATATTTATTACAATGGGAGGCTATGCGTTGGGCAAAAGAGCAGGGGGCTACTCGATATGATTTAGTTGCTGTACCGCCTAAGGCACACCTAGAAGACCCCAATCATCCTCAGGCCGGTCTCTATCAGTTTAAACGAGGTTTTAATGAAGAAGTGACTGAATTTACAGGTTGTTGGGACTTACCAGTTTCGAAGGCCAAGTACAAAACTTGGCAACATGGCGAAAGCCAATTTTTGAAACTCTACTCTAAAATGACTAAGAATTTATTCTGGTAGCTCAACCGAGTCGTCTTTCGCCTTGACGACTAAGTGCAATTAGTTTGCTTACGTATTTAAAGCTGTCGCTAGCCGTATCGCTGATTATCTTGCCTTTCGGACTTTCTGGATCTGTATAGTCAAAGAGCTGCTGTGACCCAGGTTCAAAATGATACAAAAGCCTTTTAGCAGGAGCCAATAGACCTTCCTGATTGCGTTCTACACTTGCAACAAATATTTGAGCTTGGGTAGAATAATGCACTTGGCTTCCTTCTGGCCCACTGTCTCGAGGCGGAACAATCACCAGCTCTATACCTGGTAGATACTCAATCTCGTCGCCATTTTCCAGTCTAGCAGTTGTCTTAAGTGTAATCTTGTACTGTAATTTCTCTAAATTAGTAAGGAGGGTTTCTGACTCTTGCCATTTCTTTTGGCTTACTTCTAGTGAATCTGGTTCTGGTTCTGCAGTTTTCTTCTTAAATCGAGATAAAAATTCCATGTATATAGTATACCACTCCTTGTTTACGAAATAGAAAAATTAGCCAAACCAGGCGCTATTAAGCGCTGTAAGAGCTTTTATGAGATCTGCTATTTCTTGCTCTTAGATAGTTTTGTCGGTAGAAGTTCCTGTCTTATCGCACACATCTCTTGACCTTTGGATTGGTGTAGCCACAAT
>JACDEK010000110.1 GCA_013816445.1 Candidatus Saccharimonadota bacterium | reverse complement strand
AGCCGAAGGTGATATCTACTACGAGATGATGCGAGCTTGTATTGAAACCAAAGGCTGTAATAGTTTTGCATACTTAGGAATAACTGATCAGGAAACATGGTACAACTATTTTGGCCTCAAAGACGCACGGCCTTTAATGTTCGACAAAGAATATCAACCCAAACCAGCTTTTTGGCGAACCCGAGACGCGCTCCAACAACAATAAACTATTGGACGTTATACCGTATCAGCAGGATGGTTCAAGTTCAGAAGTTTAACAATGCCCCATCCAATCAATAGGTACACCAGCATAGCTACTAAAATTGACGGCTCAAATACCAGAACACCCTCCTGGGTAGCTGCGGCACGTACGCCGAAAATGTTATCAAACGGTGCTGACAAAAATCCGCTAACGCTATAGAGAAAATGAATAAATCCAGAGGTTGGGTTGGCACCTAAAATCTTAAAAATAAAACGGAGTCCTAAAATAACTTCAAATAAGCCAACGATAAACCAGATAGCATTCGTAATCATCGCCCTGCTATCAGGCGCGGCTTCGGTGCGAACCCGTTTTGTTTGACTGGTGACTTCGGTACCATCGCTGGCAACACCCTCTTGTTCTGATTTTGTAACGGTTTGTTTATAGTCGGCCATACTGTCTCCTTAGTGATTATGACTTAACCGTACCATGATTAAGCCGTAACCGTTATGAATTTTCTTACAATTTGCTTATTTACAGTAGTCGCTGGTTTTCCCAGCCTTTGGATCACCCGCAAGAGACGGGTGCTCAGCGACTCTGGTCTTAAGAAGCTACTGGTACAAACACTGCTGAGCACCTATAATCTAAGCATAAGTAATATAAAGGTAGCGAATATGAAAAAACAAGAATCTGGATTTACGATGATTGAAGTTGTGCTAGTAATCGCAGTTGTCGGGGTATTAGCCGGCGCTGGATGGCTGCTCTGGAGTAGAAGGAATCACTCAGCAAGCCAGACTGCTAGCAACACCAACAGTCAGCCCACAACCACAGCAAACTCAGGAACTTGTTTTGGCGTTTCAAAAGCAACAATTAAATCCCTGCTGGGAGCTCCAGCCGCCAACCTGCAAGATCTCAGCGACACTGGTGTTAAGGATATCGTAATATGAGATACGGCTCGTACCTGCGTCTACACCTTTGCGCCTGGTGCCACCGTCGTCAACAGCTTTACAATGGATGTAGGCACCTATGCCAACCAAGCCAACATGGACGCCTCTCAAAAGTACGTAACCAGCACTGGCGCAAGTGTCGGAGGCCTCGGCGATAGTGCCACCTACGAAGCCAAAGATGCAACACTTTCTAATAGCCGCGATTTTGTTTTAACCATTCACCAAGATCTCAAGATTTATGCCTTTGGAATCAGCCAACCAAAAGACGCGCTAACCTACAACGACGCTTCGGCGCAACGGGTGCTGGTTCAGATCGCCCAGGCCGCAACACTTTAGATGGCTCTGACGATTTCAGCCGATAGCGCTAAGGAAGCTCTTGTCATATACTGTTAAGGTGAATAAAAAAGCTCTCGGCATTATATCGGTTATAGTTCTTGTGATTGTTGGTGGCTTCGCTTATTTGCTTAGCGGCTCAGCCGATAAGATGATCAAACAAGAGATGCGTACAGAAAACAATCGAACATCAGACTCATCAATCACTCAAGAACAGCCCGCCAGTGCGCCTGCTGGGAGTTATATCGATTACAGTTCAACCGTCATTAAAGATACTGCGGGCACCAAGCTACTGTTCTTTTATGCAGCCTGGTGCCCACAATGCAGAGCACTTGAAGCTGACATAAAGACAAAGGGGGTACCCCCAGGCGTGACAATCATTAAGGTTGACTATGATACCAACCAGACATTGAGGCAAAAGTACGGAGTAACACTCCAGACTACGGTTGCGCTCGTCGACGACCAAGGTAATTTGGTCAAAAAGTTTGTTGCTTACAATAATCCCTCACTTGGGGCGGTGAAAGAAAATCTATTGTAGAATGATAACCCTACTTATTCTTTCTTTCATAGCAGGTGTCCTGACTGTAGCCGCACCGTGCGTATTGCCACTATTGCCCGTAATTATCGGTGGTTCGCTGGTGGAAAATACGAACGAAAAAGATCGCAAGTGGCTCAGACCTCTTGTTATTGCGGCCAGCCTGGCGGCATCAATTGTCACCTTTACGCTGCTTATTAAAGCGACCACTGCCTTACTGGGAGTCCCTCAGATTGTCTGGCAAACGCTTTCGGGCATCATCGTTCTACTTTTGGGTCTCTACTACTTGTGGCCACACGGTTGGGAAAGACTATCGGCTTCGTCAGGTCTATTTAACCACTCAAACCGCATAC
>JACDEK010000047.1 GCA_013816445.1 Candidatus Saccharimonadota bacterium | reverse complement strand
GTAATTCTCCACTTGTTCGGGCAAGTGTTGCGAGAGATATTATCGGGCTATCGGCAGCTTGGCGCCAAATTTTTTCAAGTCGCAAGTTCGGCTCATCCATTAGATTAAAATTACTACCAATTGGTGGTAATTGACCGTGGTCTCCAACAGCTAGTATTGGTTTACCAAAGCTAAGTAAATCTTGCCAGATTTCTTCACTGACCATACTGGCCTCATCGACAACTATTAAATCAGCTTTGAGCTCATCACGCTTGCGCCAACTAGGGGCTGAGTCTTTGCTGCCTTCAGAGTGATACATGAGGCTGTGTAGGGTAGAAACCGAGTCACCTCGTTGCATGATATTATCTGTTTTGAGCTTATGTTTTAATACTAAAGCAGCTTTGCCTGTAAAAGCTGCAAAGGAAATGCGTATTTCTGGTCGGTTAGTGTTGAGTATGGTTCGCAAGGCAGCAAGCAATGTTGTTTTGCCTGTACCTGCATATCCACCGAGGGTGAGAAACTGTGGATTGCCATTTTTTTCAAAAGCCTTGAGCCACTGACCAATTGCCGTCAGCGCACGTGCTTGCTCGCCTGATAGGGTTGATTGATTTTTTGTTTCTGACATGTAATCTATTGTATCAGTAAATAGTAACCCTTAAATGATTTTGGTTTATTTGCTATACTAAGAGTCTATGGTTGAAAAGGTTGAAAAAAAGAATGATATTAAAACATATGATGTGATTATTATTGGTGCTGGGCCTGCAGGCTACACTGCGGCAATCTATACTGCAAGAGCAAATTTACAGACTATTATGTTAGCGGGTGATTCTCCTGGCGGGCAGTTGCTTTTGACATCTGAAGTTGAAAACTATCCGGGTTTTAAAGACGGTATTATGGGCCCCGAACTTATGGATGAAATGAAAGCCCAGGCGTTACGTTTTGGTACTGAGTTTAGATCTGACTTCGTGACTAAGGTTGAGCTTGATGGAGATATTAAAAAAGTTTGGGTAGGTGAAGAAGAGTATCAAGCAAAAACAATTATTATTTCAACAGGTGCTAGTGCCAATTGGCTAAATCTCAAAAATGAACAACGCTTAATGGGTAAGGGTATTTCGGCCTGTGCTACTTGTGATGGATTTTTCTTTACGGGCAAACATGTGGTTGTTGCGGGTGGGGGTGATAGTGCTATGGAAGAAGCTCTGACACTCGCGAAGTTTGCGAGTAAAGTAACAATTGTGCACCGTCGTGATGAGTTCCGGGCAAGTAAGATTATGCAGAAGCGGGTAAAAGATCATGAGAAGATTGAAATTATATGGAATAGCACAATTGTAGATGTAATAGGTGAAAATTTTGTGGCAGGAGTTCGGCTAAAAGATACTGTCTCTAGTGAAGAAAAGAATTTTGCCTGTGAAGGTTTATTTGTGGCTATAGGCCATACGCCAGCAACTAAATTGTTTACTGATATTTTGGATATGACTGAAAAGGGCTATATTGTGACTGAGCCGAGCACAGCTACAAAAATACCTGGTGTATTTGCGGCAGGTGATGTTGCTGATGCGCGATATCGTCAGGCAATAACTGCGGCCGGCGAAGGCTGTAAGGCAGCACTTGAGGCAGAGCACTTTTTGCAGAATATATAGCTTGAATACGTAAGTACATTATTATTTTATGTAGGAGCTAAAACTGAGACTGTAGTATACTACTTAGTAGTGAAACAATCTATTATAAAACAAATTCCTATTAACCACGGTGGTCGACTCCATACGCTTTTTGGTACTGCCCTTGAAAATGATTTTGCGTATTTTTTGCCGGACTATCGCATGGGTATTCGTAGGGCAAATAGCCGTACTCGTTTGCAAATTGCAACCATTCATCCACGTAGATTAGTGCTTGGGTTGTATTCGCATGGTGAACTGGTTGGCTATAGTATTTGTGGGCTGCAGGCTAATGCCCGGGCGTTTCTTTTTTGGTTGTACGTTGTACCAAATATGCGAGGCAAAAAACTCGGTATTGAATTACTACAACAGACAGAAGATCATTTGAAAAAAAGACATGTAGATAGTATTGAGCTTATTACTCATAATCAACAATCTTTTTATGAGCGTCATGAGTATGAGATGAAAAAAATTATGCGTGAGATAGCTGCGGGGGTGGATATGTACGTTATGATAAAGAGTTTAAAATGAAAAAAATAAAACATAATGTCACAAAAAAATCATACTCTAAGTTAAAAAAAACTCATAGAGCAAATACAATAAATAATCAGCTTATGAAGAAAGACACTACAAAAGTAAATACAAAACTTATCCTACTTATTTGTGCAGAGGTTTGTATTGCGCTAACAATTTTTGGCTGGCTTAAATGGCAAGACTATATTCTAAACCATAGCCCGGTTATTATTACAGCAATTAATCAAGTTGAAAAAACTCAACCACCTAGTGTACAGACGGGAAAAATATTGAACGCAGAAGCTCTTCAGAGTTATTCACCTACCCAAACAACTGAACTTATTAAGCAGACTAATAAAAATTTTGATTTACCCGTGACTAGTGGAATATCTAAGCAAGTTATTCGCTATACTAGCTCAGATGGGCATTCAAATGACGTGCCTATATACGCGCGTGTCTATATGCCACTTTCGCCAAATAAACAATTACCAGTTCTGGCCTTTGCTCCTGGCACAACTGGTTTGGGTGATGGGTGTGCGGCAAGTATTGAGCAACCTCAAAAGCGTAATTGGGCAAACTATGATAGTTTAATGGCAGCCTATGCAAGCCAGGGCTATATAGTTATCATTACTGACTATGAGGGTATGCGTGACCCGGCTAGAATTCATCACTATATGGTTGGAGATGTAGAGGGGCGAGCGGTACTGGATAGCTTGCGGGCAATAAAAAATTTAGATTCTACAAAAAAAAGTGTTGATCAGAATGCATTTTTTACAGGTGGGTATAGTCAAGGTGGCCATGCGGCGTATTGGGCTGATGCAATTGCATCAAAGTACGCACCAGAAATTAAGCTCAAAGGAGCAATTGGCTTTGGGCCCGTAACAAGTGTTAACGAAACTTTAACGGATGCTATAACAAATAATGCTAATATTAATTGGTTTGGCCCATTTGTGGTGGTTAGCTACCAAGACTGGTACAAACATACATTTCCTGTCGATAAAATTCTTGTTCCGCAATTTACTAAGAACTTACGAAGTGATGTTTTGCGAGAATGTATTGATACCGCTACTCACTTTTGGCCTAGTAACATTGGCGCAAATAAATCAGCAGAAGTCTATACGGCAGAATTTATAGCAGCAGCAAAGTCAGGTAATATTGCAAATAATAGCGCCTACACGCAGTTTGCAAATGATATGTCGGCAAACATTGTCGGTACTGTTAAAACATTAACTCCAAAACTTATTAATCAAGGTCAGTATGATAATGTTGTTTTATCTCGTCAAAGTAAGGCTGGCTATCAAAGGATGTGTGCTAGCGGTAATAGCACAAACTTCAAGGAATACTCTACAAACCCCTACGCGATTCAGGGTTATAACCCAAAAGGTTTGGTTGATCATTATCAAACAATGAATGCCAGCTTTAAAGATACTCTCGGTTGGATGGAGGCTCGCATGGCCGATATTCCATTAGTAGATAGTTGTCTGTAGATAATTATTATGGTAATATTATTCTCACAACTTTAAGAGGAAAGTTGTTAAATTGCTGAGGAATTAGCAATTTAACGAGTAGGAAACAGAGGAATTATGGATCCGGAAATTGATTTTTCTAAAGGAGTAACCGAGGTTGTGCCACTTGGTGGTGCTCACCCGTCTGGTGGTGCAAGGGCCGCAGAATATGCTCAGCGAGTATTCAGATCTGCTCAAGACGAGGCACTAGCTCAGACTGAGCAAAAAAGTGAAACCAGTAAGACAGTTGTCACAGATTTAGATGAATTTCGCCGTTTGAAAGAAAACCAGTAATTATTACTCTCCAGCTGTCTGATTGTGTCTACATTTAGATTATACAGACTGAACAGGAGTATTAAAAAAGTGCGCGCTATTCCGTTTCGTTGTTATATGAGACGGATTTTTTATGTGTTTTAAAAAAACTCCTAATTAGGAGTTTTTTGCCACTAAGGAATATGATGATTGAAGCAAATTAAGCTTTAATATCAGTAATCGTAATAGAACTATATTTTTGTCGATGTCCAGTTTTGACTGACTGTCGTTTTTTAGCTTTGTAATGTAAGATAACAACTTTTTTACCTTTAACAACTTCTGGAGCAATTTCAGCCTTTACGATAGCTCCATCAACAATTGGCTTGCCAACTTTAATGTTTTCGCCATCGATTATCATAAGGGGTTTGAATTCGACTGTAGATTTTTCAGCATGTAAAAGCTCTACTTCTAGAGTTTGGCCTTTTTCTACAATATATTGTTTTGAGCCGGTTTCAATAACAGCTAACATAATTTTTTAATCCTTATTTCTCATTTAGAGTTTCAATACCGTATTGTAGCAAAAAATCTGTTAAATGTAAAGGTAAATGCTTGACTGTACTGTTTGTTTGCAAATTGTTCGGCTCTGTGTGGTGGAGGTGATGGAGAATTGATGATTGTTATGGTAAGATTGTAGATATAACTTAGTGGAGAATACGTGGCTCATATTATTGCTGTAGCAAATCAAAAAGGTGGAGTTGGTAAGACAACAACTGCAATAAATATTGCGGCTTATTTGAGTAAACAGGGTAAAAAAGTACTATTAGTAGATCTTGACCCGCAAGGCAATACGAGTAGTGGACTGGGTATTGATAAGTCAGCACTAACACATACCCTCTATGATGTATTGTCAGGTAGTATAACGGCTGTTAATGCAATACTATCAACTGCTTATTATGGCCTAGATATATTACCTGCAAGTAATGTATTGGCGGCGGCTGAAATAGAACTCAGTACCCGTCAAAAAAGAGAATTTATACTAAAATCTGCCTTGCGTGGTCTTGAATACGACTATATATTTATTGATTGCCCACCGTCACTTGGCCTCTTAACTATTAACGGTCTAGTTGCTGCCAATATGCTTTTGATACCTGCTCAAGCTGAATACTATGCTCTAGAAGGCCTTGGTCAGCTAATAAACACCGTCAAGCGGGTACGAGCAGCCTTAAACCCTCAGCTGAAGTTACTTGGTGTAGTTGTGACTATGTATGATGGCCGTACGAGCTTGTCGGGGGCAGTAATGGATGAATTGCATAAGCATTTTGGTGAGCTAGTATTTGACACTACTGTACCACGCAATATACGATTAGCAGAAGCACCCTCGCATGGCAAACCAATTTTTGCGTACGATAGGTTTTGTAGAGGGGCATTTGCTTATAAAAAACTGACTAAGGAGGTAGCTCGTCGTGTCGAACCCGTTAAGTAGTAATTCAAATAATCGTCTTGGCAAGGGTCTTGACGGCTTAATACCAACCAGTCTTGACGCGATTGATGAGTTCGCAGCTCCGAGCTTGCCAGATGAGGTGAGGGTAAATGAAAAAACTGTTTCAGAAATATCAGTCGATAGTATTGATGTAAACCCTTATCAACCACGGACAGATTTTGAACAAGATGAGCTGCAACAGTTAGCTGATAGTATTAAGCACCACGGCATTATTCAGCCACTTATTGTTATGGCTGAAAATGATTGGAAGTTTCGTTTGATTGCCGGCGAACGTCGCTTGCGAGCAGCCCGCTTAGCTGGCCTTAAGACCGTACCGGTTATCACGCGTACTTTTAATGAACAGCAACAGCTTGAGGTTGCATTGATTGAAAATGTACAACGATCTGATTTAAAACCTCTTGAACAAGCCGTTGCTTATCAAAAACTCGTTGATCAGTTTAATTTAACTCATGAAAAAATTGGTGAGCGTGTAGGTAAGGCACCGTCAACTATTACGAACATTTTGCGCTTGCAGAAACTGACTCGCAAGGGTAAGCTTGCACTCAACTCAGGAGTAATCTCAGAGGGTCATGCTCGTACTTTATTATCATTAACAGATCCAGCCCAACAAGATTTGTTTCTAGCATATATTATCAAACATAACCTAACAGTTCGTCATGCCGAGACCTTGGTGCGTGAATTTAAGGGTGGAGTAGAGATTAAGAAGAAAAAAGTTGTCGAGGCAGAGGCACCTCAAGTGCAGCTAACCCAAAATTTGGGTAAATACCTTGGTACAAAAGTCAGTATTTACAAAACTGCCAAGGGTGGCAAGCTACAGATAGAGTACTATTCAGATGAAGAGCTGGCTCGAATTTATAGTCAAATCACGGGCTTAGAGCCAACTGTTTAAGTAGCTAATTGTAGTTTTCGTTCTTGAATATTCTAGCATTTGAACTCATCAGACTTACATAAATTAAGTGAACTACAACCGATTTTTGCATGAGAACCGGTCAAAAACTCACTATTTAGCTCCAGGTACTGGGTCGTGACAAAATATCAGGTACTGCCGTTTGCCAACCTTGATATGTATCTACTCGGCCAAGGTGGACACTGTGCCTGGCAACCTCCTTAGGGTTTGGGTTAAACAAAAAAAGGTTTTCTACCATATGCAGGCTACCAAGAATTTCTAACCGGTCATCAACAAAGTGCGTAATGCCAAGCTTGGTGGCAATTGGTGCCTTACCAGAGCGTTCACGACAGAATCGTACGTTGACATGCTGAATTCCTGTACGCTTAAAAAAATTGGTGTGCTCGAGCCAACGCAGAGTACGTTGCTCGGTCTTTTCGCCACACTTCGATACAAGGTAGACTCGATCTTCAAACTGTGCCTGCACAAGCTCAGCTAGAGCCTCAAATACGTCAGACACAGCTGTAGTAGACAGGTAATTATCACCGAAGAATGATGTGTCGGTATTATCATTGACTCTGTCGATAATAACACCACCGACATCCACCCCT
>JACDEK010000003.1:22874-25926 GCA_013816445.1 Candidatus Saccharimonadota bacterium | reverse complement strand
GTGAATCACGACCGTTTCTTGATGAACCGGCAGCTTTTGTATGTGACATGAATATCCTTTCTTAACTATCTACTGTATGTTTCGCTGGTTCTAATACTAGTATCTGTCTGCCAACTATCTGAGTTGGGCGTTTATAGATGAGTTCAGAGCTATCGACAGATTTGAACTGCTTAATAGTATAGCCCAGATTAACAATTTGGTCAATGATTTTAAGCTTTTCTACTTGTGAGTCACTACGAGTAGACATTTGCCAACAGGGAAGGGTAATAACAATACTCTCTGGCTGTGGAGAAACTTTTTTACAAGCCATTAAAAAATCAATATATAACTTAGAGAGCTCAGTTATGAGTGTTTGTAGCTGATACTCAGACGGTACAACTGATAGCATCGTACCAAGGTAGCCTTCAGTTACAATTGAATACAATTCAGTAGGTACCTTACCTAACTTAGTTGCATCTGTTGAAAATACATCAAATGGAATTGATAGACTATATTCATGGCTCAGCCAATTAAGATTTTGTATTGAGGCTTTTACCATATCTTCTGACAAGTCTGAGCCCCAAACAGTATTGTTTCTGAGTAAAGCTTCTTGCAATACAACGCCACTTCCGCAAAATGGATCGTAAATGGTTGTTTTGGGTGTGATTTGGGCTAAATTGAGCATAATTTGAGCGAGTTTTGGCGGAAACATTCCGACTGCCATATCTCTACTAGGTCTGCCAAAATCACGTTTGGTGTAATTATCGATATCTTGAATCTGAGTAGTATTAACAATGGTTATTTCACCGTCATTTTGTACAAGTAAAATTTCAACCCCTGTACGCAGTAACTTATTGTGTTTTATTTGAGCAGCGTTGAGCTCTTGTTGTTTTGGTACAACAAATCTGTTTTTAATTCCTTGACGTTTAAGACTTTTTTTAATTTGAATGAGTAGGTTCTTGTAATCGTTACCGTGCATAAAATCACCATAAACGCTAACACCAAAATCGATTGAGTTCACTTGGGTTTGTTTAAAGTGCGAGACTAAGTATGTAATAATACGCTCGGTAAAACGACTATCTGTCTGTACAGTATCTATTATCTTACCGATTTTAATAGCAGATCCAAGACTATCAAGAGAGTCTGTTTGTTCTGAATCAAAAAGCACCGCATAATTACCATATTTCTGTACGGTACCAAAAACTGATTCCATCTCAGCGTAAGCAAGTTTTTTTTCACGACCAATAATGGCAAGTTGTTGCATTTGCTAATTATACCTGAATCTCTCGGCGAATTGGTGATAAATAGGCTACAATAGAGAGTATATGAAATTGCGGCATTTCTTGATTTTTATAGCCCTGATTATTATTGTGGTTTTAGCTTACAGTCAATTTCATCAAGTTCAGTCATTTAAACAACTACTCTCTCTGCTTAATTGGTGGATTTTATTATTAGTAGTACCCTTGCGTTATTTGTATTATCGAGCAAATGCCAAGTATTTTGAAAAGTTTTTTGCTATATTCAAACAAAAGACGCCATTTACACCACTTCTAGAGGCAACAATTACGATGAACTTTGTAAATATTGTTTTTCCATCTGGTGGAATTTCTGGTTTATCGTATATTCGCAAGGTACTTGATGACGAGGTTGATACGGCGAATGTGACTTTAGCTCAATTAAGCTGGTATATGCTGAGTTTTCTTGCCTATCTATTATTCCTATTGCTCGGAGTGGGCATGCTTTTGCTTTCAAACCAAGTAATTAGGGTTAGCTCTCGAATTATTATTTTAGTACTCGTAGTAATATTGATAGTTAGTATTTCTGCATTGTTATTTATATTTAGTCCAGAAACTGTTGAGAGTGTGGCGTTTTTTGCAATCAAGCCAGTCAATAGATTTTTACAGCTTATTCGTAAAAGAGTCTTCGGGAGAGAACGAGTAAGGAAATTTCTCGAACAGATGCATAGTTCGATACTATTCTTACGACAAAATTACAGAGTCCTTGGTAAGCCATTTTTCTATTCGTGTATGATGATTATTTGGGATATTGCCACAATTTATGTTATCTTTCTAGCATTTGGTAGAATTATTAACCCAGGTATAGTTATTGCTGGTTATACAATTGCCCTTATCAGTTCAGTAGCTGCTCTTGCTACAGCTGGTATTGGTGTCTATGAAGCTGCTATGGTTGCAACCTTTGTAGGGTTAAATATTCCTTTCGATATGGCTTTTGCAGTGACAATTATGTATAGAATTACGTCATTATGGCTATTTGTACCTATTGGTTTATTTTTCTATAAACGTACTCTACTCGATAAAGATAAAAGACCGAATAAGAAGAAGGATTAATATGGAAGATCAAATATTTTCAGTTAGTGAAGTTAGTGCGCTTATTAATCAAACCTTAGAATACGCTTTTCCTGAAATTGTTATTGAAGGGGAGGTTGCGAGCTTTAAAATAAATCAAAATAAGTGGGTATTTTTTGATATTAAAGACAATGAATCTACTTTGGGTTGTTTTATGTCGATCTATCAACTAAATACACCACTTGAAGATGGTATGCTTGTGCGCGTTCGTTGTCAGCCAAAACTAACGAAATGGGGTAAATTTTCACTCACCGTCAGATCTATTGAACTTGCAGGTGAGGGTAGTGTTAAAAAAGCATTTGAGCTACTACAAGCTAGTTTAGAAAAAGAGGGCTTGTTTGCCACTGAACGTAAAAGAAGCTTACCTACATACCCAAAAAGAATAGCTCTTATAACGTCTCGTCAAGCAGCAGCTTTTAATGATTTTGTTACGATACTCAATGATCGTTGGGGCGGCGTAATGATTGACCACTTGCAAGTGCAGGTACAGGGAGTGTCTGCGCCAGATCAGCTAACAAAAGCAATAGACTATTGTAATGCTTCTAGTGATATGTACGACGTATTAGTGGTTATTCGTGGTGGGGGTAGTGCAGAAGATTTACAGGCTTTTCAAACTGAGTCAGTTGTACGAGCAATATACGGTTCTAAAATACCTACACTTGTTGCGATTGGCCATGAAGATGACGTTAGTCTAGCAGAATTAGTGG
>JACDEK010000003.1:11385-22864 GCA_013816445.1 Candidatus Saccharimonadota bacterium | reverse complement strand
CTGCCACACCGACAGATGCAGCCAGGCAGCTAGTACCAGATAAAAAAGAAATAGCCGTGCGGATCGATTCTACCCAAAAAATTCATACACACTACATCCTAGGATTATTTCAAGATGTCGAACAACAACTTTCACGATTTGGGTACAGTGCTAGTGCATTAATTTTGATACACCAGATAAAATTTAATGAAACAATAGATCATTTTCAAACAAGTATCAAAACAGTCTTTGAACGTTCTCAGTCAGATTATCAACAGCTCAATGTTCTGCTACGTACGCTTGACCCTCAGGCAATATTACTGCGTGGATATGCTATTGTAACGCATAATAATCTAGTATTACGATCGACAGAGCAGGTGCAAATCAATGATGGGCTTGTGATACAATTAGCAAAAGGTTCTATCGAGGCCACGGTAACTAAAAGGAGTATAATTTGATGACTAATAAAGCTAAATCGGACAACTTTGATTTTTCGGTCGCTATGCAAGAACTGCAGGACATTACAGATTATTTAGAAAGTGATACTGTAGAAATAGAAACTGCCATGCAAAAGTTTAAACGAGGTAGTGAACTCGCTAAAGAAATAAAGACGTACTTGCAGAAAGCAGAAAATACTATTACCTCCATAAGAGCTTCATTTGATAAGTAGAAAGTTCTTTAGTATAGTATAGACACATTTTGTTTTTTATGGTACAATCTCTGGTAATTGATTGGAGACCTTATGCCAGAGCATTTTTTAGCGCTTATAAAACAATATGCAAATCTTAGTAGTAATTCAGAAGCTGAGCGTATAGCCCTACAGCTGAGTGAAGCTTTGCAATTAACTCTCAATGAAGATAGTAAAAAACTATTTTTTACGTATGCTCCAGACTACTTATTGCCAAAAAAAACACGGTTTTTTGCTAAAATACTTGATTGGAACAAGACCTATCAGCACGAAACATTAATTGAAAGGCTACAGCTCTTACAGCACTTAAATGATAAGGTAGAGGCTGAAAATCGTCTTCGGGCATACTTTACGGCCGTCAGAATTGTTTCTGGCAAAAAAGCTTATCACAAAATATTTTCTATATTACCTCCTGAACTACAAACTATTGCCTAATTAGCCTACAATAGAGCCTATGGAAGCAATAAATATTGTTCGAGATGATAATACGCAGGTCTACAATAAAATCTTGTTTGAGCGCCCTATAAGTCGCGTACACGCAAGAAAAATCGGTTTACTCGCCGGCAAGCATGCTAGTTTAAAGAAAGTGAGTGATGCATACCAAATCATAGGCGCTCTGAATCATGATCTAACTATTGTGGCCGAAGAAGAACTAAAAGAACATAATGTGCCAGCTGAAGTATATTTGTACGGTAGTAAAAAAGCCAGTAACCCATACGTTAATAGCGATGAAGCACTATATAGCCTAGAAAACTGCAACTACGTTGTGGCCGGTATGGATATCGAGATAAACTCGCGCCTGCAAATATTTTTAGAAAAATTTATCAAATCTCGTAATGCACCAATTATTTTTAGTACTGACTCTATTGCACTTTTCAAGCTATCTCCTAAGCTCTTAGTTGTACGAACAGGAGATTTGTTTATATGCAACACGAAAAGCCTAATAGAACTAGCCGAGTATACTAATGCTCCTGTTTCATTTAAAGAAAATAATGGAATACTTAATAAACTTAATTTATTACAAAGTCTAGCTCAGCAGCTACAGGCCCATATAATTTGTATTGAAAATTATCAGGTTCTTAGTAGTAGCTATACTGACAGTGGTAGGGCTGGAGTAGTTAATATTAAGAACCCTCAAGATATATCAATCGACTATTTATATATACCAATTCTTACGAGTTTACTTTGTGATGTGCCAAACCCAGAGATAGATTTACTTGATCGTATTTTAACAGCAGGCTATTTACTACGTACAAGTCTCGCTAGCGAGAATGATTTTATACAAAAATTGAAAAATGTTATAAAACAAGATTAATTCTTAATCTAGGTTAAGTTCTCATCTTGGTGCCGCTGGTCGGAATCGAACCGACATGCCGTGAAGCACACGATTTTGAGTCGTGCGTGTCTACCAATTCCACCACAGCGGCATAGAAACACAAATAAGCATAGGTAGATTGTATCAAATCTGTCAACTTTTGTATTATAATGAATACAAGCCTAAAAAACCAATTATGCCTCCAAAAAATGACGACCCAACATTTGATATACCTGGTGCTAGTGATCAGCCCAGTCAGCAGAGTAGCTCGAATCTTGATACGAGCAGTATTCCGCGATTTCATAATCCACAAGCCAATGTGGCGCATCAACCAATAAAACATAATGCTGTTGTTAATCATCCTAACCATCCTGAGTTTGCTCCAGAAGGTGAAAAAAAATCAGAATTACTTCATGAGTCTAAACCTCAGGTTATTGATCATACTACTCAACCACATAGCCAGCAACAAATTCCTTTAGATCCAATTGATCCCAAAAAAGTTGAAGCTAAAGTTAAACTAGAAAAACTTCGCAAACACAAACATTTTAAAACTGCTCGTTTTGCGATTGTTAGTTTTGTGGTATTTTTATTACTTTTTAACTTTCAGTTTATGTATTCTCAAGTAACCTACTGGCTTACACCCAAGCAACCAGCAAGTACTCAAACAATTGTTCCGAACCCCACAACGCCAGTAACACCCGTAGTCTCACCGACCCCAGCGGAAGTTGTTGGTCCTGAAAATGTTTTAATTATCCCTAAAATAAACGTTAATGCACCACTTGTATTTATTGATACGCTTGAAGAACAAAAGATTCTCACCGCCCTGCAAGGTGGAGTAGTACATTATGCCGGCACTGCAAATCCTGGAGAAAATGGCAACTCTGTAATATTTGGTCACTCTAGTAATGATTGGTGGGAGAAGGGCAATTATAAATTTGTATTTGTTTTACTCGAAAAACTCGTTCCAGGAGATCAGTATGAAATCCACTATCAATCAAGACGCTATGTGTATCAGGTAGAGTCGACTAAAGTTGTTCAGCCAACAGACCTAACAGTACTCGACCAAACTCCTACACCATATTCAACACTCATTACTTGTACACCGCCGGGTACTAGCTGGCGCCGTTTTATAGTCAAAGCCAAGCAAATTGCCCCTGTACCCGCTATACCAACTCAAGAAGTTGCCCATAGAGA
This sequence comes from Candidatus Saccharimonadota bacterium, assembly GCA_013816445.1. Lineage (GTDB taxonomy): Bacteria > Patescibacteriota > Saccharimonadia > CAILAD01 > BJGX01 > CAILAD01. The sequence goes on along the minus strand of JACDEK010000003.1, from coordinate 19,688 downwards.
ACCGAGCGCTACAACCAACCAGCCAAGTGTGTTACCGAGCGCACCACCGTCTGTATTTGAACAGTTAAGAATATCGATCACAAGCTTTTTTAATGGGGTATTTGGCAATAAAAGTACAGATCAATCAAAGCCGACTAATCAACAAAACCAGCCAGTTAATCATTTGCCCGAAGTCACTTCAAAACCGAGCATGCCAACTATTTTTTAGTGAGCCACAGTTTATATAATTTACTTGCACTATCTAGAGGTAAGACTGTTTTATTGTTGGGCTGTACACTCATTCCTACTACATTACTCGTAACTGTTAATGGCTGAACATTTTGACCATCAAAATCTGCAATATATAATTGACTATTACGTCTTAATATTAGGTGGTGATCATCAAGCCAAGACCAATCTTGTAAACCATCTAACGATGTATCAAAATTATAGTGAACAGAATATTCCAAATCTATAGTTTGCATTTTATTTGATTTATCTATGACTAAAAATCTTCCATTTCTACTCGCATTGACAAGAAGACAGTCTTTTCCAAGATCAGAGATTAGGGGATGATTGTAGGGAGCTTTTATTAAATCAAGCTGTCCCGTTGTATTATGAATAACTGTCATATATTCACTATAGCGTGATGAAATAAAACTTATTCTAAACCCTTTTTCATCTGGTATGAGGCTAGTGACGGGTTTTTTACTCCCCCCATTTAAGTCATAGCTGATGAGTTGTTGAGAAGTTTCTGGGGGAACAATACTGTGCACTACAAGTAGTCGATCTGGCTCAACGTTATAGCTAGAAACTAAAGTAACAATGCCTGCAGAAATACTTCGGTCATTAATTTTAATTTTTTTGATTACACCCAGTTCTAGCCAAAAAAGTTCTGCCGAATCATTCTTACTAAATCTAATATCACTAAAAACTGAGCCAAACTCAGCTGAAAGGTTATCTATCTTTCCACTATCAATATGTACAACGATTGTCAGTACTTGACCGTTTAACAGTTTTTGCTGAAAAACTACTCTTTGACCATCTTCTGCAAGCTGTAGTTCACTTATCCCAATGGCTTGTTTCTGTGGATCAATTTCTAGTGTTGGCTGATAAAATCGTTTGCTCTCACCGTTTTCAGATATTGTGTAAAGAGCTAATTGGGTTTTATTAAATGCGACTGTATGATTATGGTCAGGAGTTTGTAGTAATTGATCATATGGCTGTGACTGTACGGTATCTTGTTGGTATAAAGTAGTAGGTAAAAGCAAAGCATAATCTGCAAATGTTACTTCGCCGGCGGTGACATTTTGGCGACTAACCCAGTTACGATAACCTGGTTTTGTAAGTGCTATATCAAGATTGCCTGCTTGAGCGTTCGTATATCTGTAGGGGGTATGCTTGTCGCTATCTTTGTTATTTAAAAAAATTGATGCATTATCTGGACTCGAGTTAATTAATACTAGTCCACTCGTTCGAATTTGTTTGCTACGAGCGTCATAACTATAGCCTTGTGCAAAAGCTACAAGCAAGATTGTTCCGACTACAACAAAACTGATCGTAGCAATACTTACGATCCACATTCGAGTTGTTTGAGAAATTTTTATCATATATCTTTTGAATATTATACTGCCATTAGAACACTTTGTTAAGCAATTCCTTTTGCAGACGCGTAAATGTTTGCTAAAATAAGATATATGCTAGCAAAAAGAATTGCCATTGACTTAGGTACTGCAAATACGCGGGTTTATTTGCCTAAGAAAGGGATTGTTGCTAATGAACCATCAGTTGTCGCTGTCAGCGTCGATGATAATAGAATAGTTGCTATAGGGAATGAAGCCAAAGAAATGCTTGGTAGAACCCCAGATATTATCACAGCCTCTCGACCGTACAAAAACGGGGTTATTGCTGATTATCGAATTACACAAGCTCTTTTGAAATATCTTATCAATAAAATCGCCGGGCGGGTTCGTCTGCGCCGTCCTGAACTTATGATAAGTGTACCGACAGGTATTACTTCAACTGAAAGACGAGCTGTGATTGATGCCGCCATGAGCGCTGGTGCCAAAAGAGTGTATATTATTCGAGCGCCGGTCGCAGCGGCAATTGGTGCTAATGTACCAATATCGGCTCCTGCCGGCAACCTAATTGTCGATATTGGTGAAGGCACAACAGAAGTAGCTATTATAAGTCTCGGTGGAATTGTAGCACAACACAGTGTGCGAGTTGCTGGTGGTAAAATTGATAGTGCCATAACAGATTTTATACGAAAAAAATACGGCCTAGTTATTGGTTCTCGTACAGCAGAAGATATAAAAAAAGAAATTGGCTCTGCATTACCACTCGATAAACCTATGAAAATGCAAATACGAGGCCGAGATGTTGTGGCTGGACTACCAAAAACAGTCGAACTAAATTCAACAGATATAACTGAAGCAATTAGTGAGAGACTTGATGACATTATTTTGGTAGTAAAAGCTGTTCTAGAACAAACCCCACCAGAACTATCAAGCGATATTATTGATCGCGGCATGATAATGACTGGTGGCGGTAGTTTGCTTCGTAATATTGATAAGCTAATGACTAAAGTAACAGGTGTACCGAGCTATGTAGCAGAAGAACCTCTTTTATGTGTTGTTAAAGGAACAGGCATTGCTCTTGAAAATCTAGATGACTATATGCGTTCAGTTATATCTAATAGATAAACTATGACTCAAAAAAATTCACTCCTTCAGTTTGCAACCATTGCAATAATTTTGTTACTGGTACTTGTACCGTTTCATGCTGTAACTGTAACAATTATCGGAGCACACACTGTCTTCAAGCCGATCTTGCAAGTATGGAAAGAACTATTAATACTAATTATAGCTAGTGCGAGTTTTATTGCATACCTACATAATCGTAAACTATTTAAATTCGATATAATCAATATACTAGTTATTAGTATTTTTATTCTTAGTATAATGGTTACTCTACTGAATCACTCTCAAACAAATTCTATACTTGCTGGAATAAAAACTAACTTGTCAGTCCTCGTACTATTTGTTGCAGTGCAGGCAATAGCTAATTATTTTTCTCTTGAAAAACTTCAAAAAATTATTCTTATACCAGCGAGTTTGGTAGCCCTACTAGCAGTCTTACAGCCTTGGATTTTTCCTCCAGAGGTACTCGTTAGGCTTGGATACTCAGCAAATTCAATTATAGCCGGGCAGTATATTGAGTCTTCACGCAGTGTTATTAGGGTTTTTTCAACTCTTGGTGGGCCAAATCAGCTTGGTACATATCTCATTCTTCCAATTACATTGTGCATAGCCCTAGCAGTCAAACAAAAAAAATGGTTGTGGCTTATCCCGACAGTGGCTTTTTGCTTACCACTATATATGACCTACTCACGCAGCGCCTGGATTGGAGCGGTAGTAGCAGTTCTATGTGTACTAGTTTTTAGTCTTCATAAAAAAATTCAAATATTACTAACAGCAATGGTAGTACTAATAGTTCTGATCAGTGGCTTTACTTTAACAAAAATTAATATTTGCTCTCAGTTTCCAACCATTAATTCTCGATTTATTCACGGTGATTGCTCGAGCGGCAACCTGGGCGGCTCTGACTTGCAGCGCCTAGATTCACAAAAGATAGGTTTTAATAAAGTTATTAAACAGCCACTCGGCTATGGGCTTGGTTCTGCAGGACCTGCAAGTTTCTTTTCTACAACACCACTCATTACCGAGAATTGGTATTTACAAATTGCTATAGAAGTTGGCATAATTGGTCTTGCACTGTATATTCTGCTTTTTACTTTTATAGCCATAAAACTGTACACTTCATCTCAACTGTATAATAAAAATACCATTATGTCGCTTACGCTACTTTCTGTAATGATAGGAGTTGCCGTTTCGAGTTTATTCTTACATACACTTGCCGATAGTACACTAGCAATACTTTTCTTTGCCCTACTGGGAATTCAGAAAGCGAGAGTAACCAAATGAAAGTAGCAATTGCTTATGATTGGCTGAATGTAAAGCACGGTGGTGGAGAAGATACTTTAATAGAGATCGCTAAGCTATATCCAGATGCCGATATTCACTGTCTTATGTTTAATAAAAAGAAATTTTTAAGCTATTTTTCTCAACATAAAGTTATAACTTCACATCTCCGATACTTTCCTGGTTTTATTAAAAAGCGCCCTTTCTTACTGTTACCATTTATACGCCGAGCTATTACGAAAATGAATTTTGAAGGTTATGATTTAGTCATCTCAGTATCGAGTGCTTGGGTAAAAAATATCGTGGTACCTGAAAAGACTATGCATATTAGTTATTGTTTTAGCCCCGCCAGAATGATTTGGGACAGTTGGCCTCGCTACTTAGATACTCAAAAAATCGGCCCATTTAGGCTCGGCGCTATGAGTCGATTTTTTATTACTAAATCAGTATCAAAAATTCGCCTGTGGGACTACTACGCAACTGATAGTGTTGATGAGTTTATTTCGATTAGTCATTATATTTCTGATAGAATTAATAAATTTTATCATCGAAAAAGTATAGTTGTATATCCGCCTGTGAATACAGCGAGTGCAATCCAGGCAAACAAGTCAAATTATTATTTAGTTTTATCTGTCTTGAGTCAATATAAAAACATTGAGTTAATTATTAGGGCTTTTATGAAAAATAAGCATAAACTTATAATCGCTGGTGATGGCCCCGATAGAGTACGTTTAGAGAAATTGGCAATTGGTGATCCAAATATTGAATTTGTTGGTAGAGTAAGTGACAAGCGTAAGCATGTACTGTTAGCAGAAGCTAAGGCACTACTGTTTCCGGGTATTGAAGACTTTGGTATTACTCCAATTGAGGCACTTGCTCATGCCACTCCTGTGATTACTCTAAAAGCAGGGGGGCTAGGTGAAACTATTGGTACAAAAACAGGAGTATTCTTTACCGAACCAACAGAGATGGCGGTCAATGATGCGATCACTGAATTTGAAAACAAACATTTTGAAAAAACTGATTTACAAACTTCAGCAGAAAAATATTCATTAGAAACCTTTCAATATCAATTTACTTCTGCTGTTGATAAAATCTATAAGAAAGAGAGTAAAAAATGATTAAGGTTTCTCCTAAAAAAACCCGCGTAAATATCCTCGGGGTCGGGGTTGACTCGCTCACTATCGTTGAAGCTAACAATAGTATTGCTCAGCTTATTGCTAGGCCAGCCCAAAAATCTTACTACATTGTAAAGCCCTACGTTGAATTTTTTATTAGCTCTATGAAAGATCCAAAAATCCAGTCGATCCTAAATGATGCAGATCTCATTTTAGCCGATGGTATCTCAGTACAATGGGCGGCAAGCTATCTATATGGTAACCCACACCAAGCATTTTTAAAAACGTGGCGGAGTCTACTATTTTGGCTGCAAAAACCACACTGGAAGAATCAAATACTACCAGAAAAAATGGCTGGTGCTAATCAGACATACCCACTTTTAAAACTTGCAGAAAATAATGGCTGGCGTGTAGGAATAATTGGCGGAAATAATCAACCAGAATCAATCAAATTGGCTATACAAAAAATATTTCCAAAACTCAAATATATTGAAGTCTGGAATGGATATTTCTTACCGAGTGATGAAAAAAACATAACTACTCAAATAGCTCACGCGAAGCTCGACATATTATTCGTGGCCATGGGATTTACCCGTCAAGAATTATTTATTGATCGAAATCTTAATAATAATCTAGCCACTGTAATGATAGGTGAGGGCGGAACGTTTGATTATAATGAATTTGGTGGTTCAATAAAACGCGCTCCGGTAGGGGTACAAAAAATTGGCTTAGAGTGGTTATGGCGACTATTTCGTCAGCCCAAAAGAATCAAACGACAATTATCTATACCTAAATTTATTTTTTCTATTCGTCGTCAAGCGAAAAAGCGTTAACTAAACTGTTTACGCTTGCCTCTATATACACTACAATAGTAGTTACTGATATTTTTAACAGTAGGTAAGGTTGATACGATATGGAATGCTCTAGCTGTGCAGCTAAAGACCAGATAACAATTGCAGGAAAAACTTTCTGTGCCCAATGTGGTACGCCCGTTTCAGATACAAAACCTTCTACTAATTCTCAAGTTGTGCCAGCCGCATCCCAACCCGCTATACTACCATCAGAAACAGCACAGCCTATTCCGCAACAAATACTACCAACTACAGCAATTTCAGACCCAGCGGTAGCTCCATCAACTCCGACAGAAATACAGCCTGCAGTAGCCTCAAATCAAATCACAATACCTGCTCAGACTATGCCAAATCTTAAACCTTCAGTTTCGATACCAAACCCAATCTTGCAAAGTACTGAACCAGTGCCAACTATACCCCCACAACCCTCTGTTATACCAACAGATGAGAATAGCCCAATTCAACCCCAACCAGCAGATCCATTACCACCACCTGATGCTTCTACTATGGATAAAGCTCGTCAAACTATCGCATTAGCTCAAGCCAGTGCTATGCAAGCCAATATTCAACAGCCGGTTCAAGATATCACCCTTAAGCCAATTAATGCTCCCCAACAAGAAACTCCTGTGCAAAACACTAGTCCGCAGATCATAACGCACAGCTCTCAGGCTATAGAGAGTTCTCAGGGTGAGAATATAGGTAGTGAACTTTCATCTCTAGATAGTCATGATGAAGGGGTTTTTACTGACGACCAGCTTAGTCAATTAGCTAGAACAGATGCTCAGGCGTCAGTAAATTCTGGTTCTCAGATTGATTCTACTCCTAACCAAATTAGACCAATGAACGATATTAAGCCTGCAGCTCAACCAAGTGTTCTTGATACTGCACCCCCAAAAATTGTTTCTAATCAACCACTACCTATCGCTCAGACACCAGTAGTAAGTAATACTCAAGGTTCAATTGACTCGGTCTCTTTCAAAGAACCTACCCCTCTAACCGCTGGCTCAAAAATTACTCCAAATAATCAAGTTTCAACTGTCAATGCGCAGGCTGCTAAAGCCGCAACGTCTGCTGCAAGTGAGACATCTACTTTATTAAATCAGACACAACCAACAAAGCCAGTAGGCAAAACAAAATCAAAAAAAGTTGCCGGTAAAGTTGCAAGTGTAGGTTTAAGTATGGCGGGTGTAATTTTACTAGGCGTATATGTGTGGCAAATCAATTACCCCAACCTTGCAATTAAGGTAGCTAGTTCTAAAGCCGGTATAAGTGCTAATTTACCGAGTTATTTACCAAATGGATGGAAGGTAACAGGCGATATTAGCGCAAACCCCGGTACAATATCGTATAACATCAATTCACAAGATGGTGACAAGTCTGCTACGGTTAATCAAAGCCGTACCGATTGGGATTCACAAGCACTGGCAGAAAACTACATAGCTACAAAATCTGAAAACTATAAAGCCGTACAGGCTCAGGGCCTTACTATATATCTCTATAATGGTAATCAAGCCAGCTGGGTTAACCACGGCACGTGGTATCGTATAGAGGGGAGCGATACAGGTATCTCTCAAGATCAAATTATTAAAATGGCAACAAGTTTGTAGGGGTAACAATGAACGACAGAGCATGGGAAGAACTAATTGATTTAATAGATACTAAATACACAATCGATGACAGTAATCGACTTGAAGAAAAGCTAGAAGACAACCCAGGTTTTTCTAAAAAAATAGAACGGATAGAATTTGAAAAAGATAATATCAAATACCGCATTGACCGAGTGACGAGCCCAGCTATTGTTGATAAAAAAACTCATTACCACCACAAAGGCTCTGCTGATAGAATACAGTTTGTGTATGATCCTACAGAAACTACGTCTAAAATTGTATTTTACCAAATGCTTGCCGACGGACATTTCAACGAGATATCTCCAGAATCTATGTTGAGCTAATTCTTTAGTTCTACACAAGTAAAATGCTATACTAGTGTGTATGAATAAAAAAGTTCGAACTCGTTTTGCACCCAGCCCCACAGGAATGCTACATATTGGTGGTGTCCGTACAGCACTTTTTGCGTATCTATTTGCAAAAGCACATGACGGTGACTTTATTTTGCGACTCGAAGATACAGATCGTGAGCGATTTGTTGAGGGTGGAGTAGAACAGATAATACAAAGTCTAGACTGGATTGGCATTCACCCTGATGAAGGCGTGTGGTATGAAGAAAAGCCCGGTAAACACGGCCCTTATATACAATCAGAACGCTTGCCTCATTATCAGAAATTTGCTAAAGAACTTGTTGACAAAGAATTAGCATACTACTCATGTATTTCTCCAGAAGAGTTTATGGGTTTACGTGAAGAGGCAATTGCA
>JACDEK010000003.1:0-11375 GCA_013816445.1 Candidatus Saccharimonadota bacterium | reverse complement strand
CAAATAAAAAACCATTTGTATATAAGCAATCTATGGAGCCGACACAAAGTGTAGACTTATCTACGGATCTGCCTATTCGTCTAAAAGTTAGTGAGGGTATAACGACTTGGCATGATGAAATTCGCGGTGAAGCCAAAACCCCTAATGAATTAATTGATGACTTTGTGATATTAAAAGCCGATGGGTTTCCAACCTATAACTTTGCCAATGTCATTGACGACCACCTCATGGAAATCACTCATGTTATTCGTGGGGATGAATTTATTAGTACAACTGCTAAGCACGCTCTATTATACGACACACTTGGTTTTGAACGTCCAAAATGGGCTCATGCGCCGGCAATTTTGGGGCCTGATGGTAAAAAGAAACTAAGTAAGCGGGATGGTGATGTTGATGTCTTGGAATATAAAACTAAAGGCTATTTGCCAGAGGCGCTGCTAAATTTCTTAGCTCTTTTAGGTTGGAACGACGGCACAGAAAAAGAATTATTCTCACTTAAAGAACTGATTACTAGTTTTGATTTACAAAGAGTACAAAAAAGCCCAGCCAAATTTGATATGATACGACTTGATTGGATGAACGGCGAATATATACGAAAGCTTAGCTTAAACGACTTATCAGAAAAAGTTCGCCCTTTTGTACCCAAAGAATGGTATGTCAATCAAGATTATTTTGAGAAAGTCTTAGCCCTAGATAAAGACAGAATGAAGCGACTCGATGAAGCCAAATATATTATGGAGATATTTTTTGACACACCAAAGATTGATCTTGATTTATTAACCAAAAAAGATAGTAAAGAGGACGTTCAGAAATGGCTAGAAGCAGCAATTGATGTTTTGAAAGAATGTGATTTTCAGCATGACTCAATAGAATCCGTTCTGCGCGAACTCACAGAAAAGCTCGGTATTAAAACTGGTCAGCTATTTTATGTGTTGCGCGTTAGTTTAACAGGTCGTACAGAGGCACCGGGTTTATTTGATATTCTTGTAACACTTGGTAAAGAAGAGAGTTTGAGACGATTAAATAACGCTATAATCAAAAAAGCTTAGCTACGCTTAATAACGAGTAACGAGCCTTTTGGCTGCTTCTTTGTAGGCCCATTCATGTAAAGTTTTGATAACTCGAGCAAAAACTCACCTTTAGAAACTATAATTGTAGCTTTTTGACTAGGCTTTAATTGGTCGAACGCCTGCTTTGCTTTTATCTGTAATTCATTTACCGATTCTTTGTATTTGTCTCCATAAAGACCGTCGGGCAGATTTTTACAGCCAAGCACACGGGCAATAATCTTGGCCGTTTCGATAGAACGTGGACCGAAAGAACAATAAATTCGAACTCGATTATTTAGAGTGCTTTTGCGAATCTGTTTTGCGACTTTCAAAGCTTGATTGCGTCTTGTTTGATTCAAGGTGAGCGAATCTATATCGAAGTCTCCATGCCGTACGAGAAAAATTTTCATGATTGTAAATGTTATTAGTTTGACTGTCATCTTGAGTACTTCTGCCCAAGCAGAAAATCGAAAGATCTGGTTTGTTCAATTCAACAGGCTAGATTATTCGACTCCGTTATGAACTTCGCTCAGAATAACAAAAGACTAGATAGCCTGGATCCCCAATCCGAATGTTGATTACGACTTCGGTTGAGGATGACGAGCTTTGTTAGTTCCAGTCGAGCGTACCGCCGGTTTGGTACTCAGTCACACGGGTTTCAAAAAAGTTTTTTTCTTTTGAAATATCTACGGCTTCACTCATCCAGGGGAAGGGGTTCTTTACCTTAAATTGCTTAGGTAAGCCAACAGCAGACAATCGACGGTCAGCAATGTACTCAATGTATTGTTTAAATCCGTCAGCATTCATGCCAAAAATACCTTTAGGAAAGACCTCACGGGCATATTCATACTCAAGCTTTGCAGCTTCTTTTACTAGCTTGATCGTACGTTTCTGAAAAGCATCATCCCATAACTCAGGCTGCTCTTCTTTAATAGTATTAATCATATTAATACCAAAATTTAAATGCTGTGATTCATCACGCATAATATATTGAATCTGCTCAGCACTACCAACAAGTTTATTTTGACGTTGAAAACCAAATATGACTGCAAAACTTGAATAAAAGAATATTCCCTCTAGAATCAATGAAAAAACACATAAATTTTCAAGAAATTTCTGGTCACTTTCAAATGTTCCGGTATGAAAATCATCAGCAAAAACACCTTCATTAAAGGTTAATATAAAATTCGCCTTTGAATTATGCGCTGTATTCTCTCGGTACATATTAAATATCTCACCGCCGTCCAAGCCTAAGCTTTCAACAATATATTGATAAGCATGAGTATGAATAGCTTCTTCAAAACCCTGGCGCAATAAATACATGCGGCATTCTGGGCTTGTAATGTGCTCATAGAGTGCTAATACAATATTATTAGCAGCAATAGAGTCAGCAGTAGTAAAAAAGCCCAGTGCGGTCTTAAATGCCAAACGCTCATCTTCGCTTAGGCGGGGAGACTTCCAGAGTTCAATATCATCTTGCATGGCGATTTCAGTTGGTAACCAGTGATTAGCGTTACCTGCCAAATATGCATCCCAAGCAAAAGTATGTTTCATGGGGTGAAGTTGCACAACATCAGAGTCTGCACCGTTAATAATACGGCGTGAATTTACATTAGGGCGATCTTTCGTCATATTAATTGGCATAGTATAGCTCCTTCTGGGGTTAAAGTTATTGACATGCTTCGCATTCAGTATCACTAATCAAACAAGTCTGATCTGCTTGTGAGGGTGCAGCTGGTGATGGCAAGGGTGCATCTTGTGCAACGGTAGCAAACTCGCGTTTGTGGGTTGACCCAAACTCGGCTGTATCAACAGTTGATTTTTCTACCTGTGAAGCAGCTAGAGAGCGAAGGTAGTAAGTTGTTTTGAGGCCCATTTTCCAGGCATAGGTATAGATATCACTAAGCTTCTTGCCCGAAACACCCTGAACAAATATATTGAGACTTTGGCTTTGATCAATCCATTTACCGCGATGTGCGGCAATCTTTACGAGCCACTCAGCATCAATTTCAAATACTTCTTGATATTTTGCACGTAGTTCAGCAGGTATTTCTGTAATCTTTTGAACAGACCCATCATGAAACTTAATTTTATTCACCATATCTTCGCTCCACATATTTATCTTTTTTAAGTCATTAATGAGATATGAATTAATAACTGTAAAATCACCACTCATATTTGATTTAACATAGAGATTTTTGTAGATTGGCTCAATACATGGATAACAACCAGAAATGTTTGAAATAGAGGCAGTTGGAGCGATTGCCATAGTATTACTATTACGCATACCATGTTTTTTAACATGAGCTCGAACTTCTTTCCAGTCTAATTTTCCTTTTCGTTTCACATCAATTTTCATTCCACGTTCTTCTTCAAGAAGATCTAATGTATCAACAGGAAAAATATTTCGATCCCACTTAGAGCCCTTATATGATTTATAGGCACCGCGTTCTTTTGCTAACTGAGAAGAACCTTGAATAGCATAGTAACTAATCTGCTCCATACTTTCATCACCAAACTGCACAGCTTTTTCAGAGTTAAATGCTATATCAAGCAAATAGAGCGCATCTTGAAAACCCATTATGCCAAGACCAACCGGACGATGTCGCATATTTGAAACTTCACACTCTTTAGTGGTGTAGTAATTAATATCAATAACGTTATCGAGCATTCTCATACCTGTCAGAACAGTATCGGCAACCAGCTCACGGTCTAGCTTGTTCTTACGAATATGACGAGCGAGATTAACTGAGCCGATATTACAAACGGCAGTTTCTTCAGCTGAATTATTTAGAGTTATCTCGGTACACAAGTTAGAATTATGTATGACTCCCGCATGGTCTTGGGGCGAACGAACATTACAAGCATCTTTGAAATTGATCCATGGGTGACCTGTTTCAAATAACATGGTGAGCATCTTGCGCCACAACTGAGCAGCTGGAATACGTTTGAAAAGTTCTATCTTACCCTCATCAGCGAGTTTTTCGTATTCTTCATATTTATTCTCAAACTCTTTTCCGTACGTATGGTGTAGCTCTGGTACTTCATTTGGAGAAAAAAGCGTCCATTGTCCATCAGCCTCAACACGCTTCATAAATAGGTCTGGAATCCAGTTAGCGGTGTTCATATCGTGCGTACGGCGACGTTCATCACCCGTATTCTTACGAAGCTCTAAAAAATCTTCTATATCCATATGCCATGTTTCTAGATACACACATGTAGCACCCTTACGCTTACCAGACCGACTAATTGCGACAGTTGTATCATTAGCAATTTTCAAAAATGGTATAACGCCTTGAGAGGGGATATTGACGGTTTTAATAAGCGAGCCAGTTGCTCGAATATTACTCCAGTCTGTAGCGATACCACCAGAAAACTTACTCATAAGTGCTGTGTCTAAATACACCTTAAAAATATGTTTTAAGTCATCATCTACCGTATTTAAAAAACACGAACTAAGTTGTGCAAAGGTTGTACCTGAATGAAACAGAGTTGGCGTAGAAGGAACATACCGTAAGGTTGAAAGTACATCATAAAACTTTTTTGTCCAGGTCATTTTGTCAGTTTTCTTCTCTAGAATACTTAAACCCATAGCAATACGCATCCAAAAAATTTGGGGTGTTTCTAAGCGCACACCTCTGCCTTCATTTTGTACAAAATACCGGTCGTGCAACATATCTAGGCCCATATAATCAAATAGTTTGTCGCGCTCTGGCTCAATATACTCAGCAAGCTCATCTAAGTCAAAGTCTAGCAAACGCTTGTCAAGCCGACCTTCTTTTACAGTATTTTTTATGAAGTCTTTGAAGGTATCAGTATATGCTTGAGGCATTTCTGACTCTGTATCAGTACCAAGTACTTCGCGATATACCTTACTTAATAATAAACGTGCAGCCATAGTAGAATAAGCACTATCTTTTTCTATACTTGAGCTGGCTGACATAATTAGAGCGTCTTGCAACTCTTCTAAAGTAATACCATCGTACAGACTACTTTTAGTGAGCTGGGCCAACTCATCAATATCAATAGAGTCTTCAAGCCCTTCTGCTGCTTCAACAAGGTTCTTTATAAGTCGAGTATAGCTAAAATGATCAATACTGCCATCAGGCAAGGTAACTTTTAAAGCATTATGCTCAAGTTTTTCTGCAGAACGGTTAGCCTCGACTGCGCGCAATGCCTTATGTTCTTCACGGTAGAGAATATAGCTTCGGGCTGTTTTGAAATAATCTGCGCGCATTAACTCTTGCTCAACAAGATCTTGCACGGCTTCTACATCGGGCACACCATCGCCAATGAATGACTCTAGGTGAGATGTTAGTTCTTCTACTATTTCTGGAATAATAGCTACAGGTATTTCACTATCGACAGAGTCGCTAGCTTTTTGGATGGCCTTAATTATTCGTGCCGGATCAAAATCCACCACCTGGCCATTACGTTTTTTTATACTCGAAAAAGTCATCTCACCCTCCTTTTTATTGATCTCTATTTTTTGTGTGGTATTGTCAGAATTACTACATATAGTGCTTATGCTGCGTGTTACTACACTATATATAGCTTTTTTAGTAGCGTCAACTACTTTTTTTCGGTACTGATCTGTGCATAATACACTATTTTCACCATACGAATATAATACGAAAATACCCCCTGTGTTGTCAAGTACTAACGTCACACTGTAGTGCGCCAGAACTCCCCTCAAAAACAAAACTTGTGTTTATAATACCGCGACGATATAGTGCTTGTCTAGCATTGTTTTTTCACTTAAAAGTGGTGTAGATTGCAAACAGTCATGACTTACAGATATACTGCATAGACAAAGTGTATACAGACACTTTATAAATATTTATTTGGTCCCTTCGTCTAGTGGCCTAGGACATCAGGTTCTCATCCTGAAGATCGCGGGTTCGAATCCCGCAGGGATCACCATAAGAGACTTTTCTTCGGGAAGGTCTTTTTTTGATATATGTTTAATAAAATAGTCCGTTGTAATTAATCAAAAAATTAAATATAATACTGTTGATTTTGTGTACCTACAGAAAAGAGCAGACTGTGACTCAGATTATCAGTATCAAATCAGTAAATGTAGCTCAGCCACAAGTATTGCGTCGTCTCAAAAAAGGCCCCATATACTCAAGTATTAATAAATCGCCTGTAGTATCAGAAGAGATCTTGCTAACATATACAAATCTGCAGGGTGACCAACAAGTAGATACCAAGCCAAAACCAGATGGTCGGCAGCTTCATGGTGGCAATGAAAAGGCAGTCTATGTGTACCCTGTTGAGCACTATGTATTTTGGCGTGCAGACCTAGGGCTAAAATTACCAATACCGTCTTTTGGTGAAAACCTTACTACTGTTGGTATTACAGAAGAAGAAGTTCATTTTGGTGACAAGTGGCAGTGAGGTACAGCACTCTTAGAGGTGAGTAAACCTCGTCAACCATGTTTCAAGCTGATGTGGCACCTGGGAGTCAAAAACATTGATGAACTCATGTGGCAAAATGGATGCTGTGGATGGTACTTGAGAGTTCTTGAGCCAGGTATAGTACCGACCACTGGTACTATTGAAATAATAGAACAAAAACTTCAGTCACTCACTGTCTTTGAAATGCTGCAGACTAAATCGCAAAACAGACTCAAAAAATAACGCTTAATTAGTATTATACCTTTTTCACTTTCGTAATGATTCGACAGTGAAAAGGGTTTTTTATTTGCTAAAGAATATATACTTGTTACTTATCTGACTTTCACCTTCAGGCCTGTTATAATTACATACATAAGCATTTTCTTATGATAATCAAAAACTCCCGCAAACTTGGTAATACAGATTTAAGGTGTGATGCATTACGTATCGCTGAAGCTGGCTATGAAGCACTTGAGCTAAAGAAGCTATTTCAGAACGACTGTATTGGGTATGAAAATACTGTGTGTTTTCGCGACAATGAATTTGATTTGACTCACTACAAAAAAATCTACATTGTTGGTATGGGAAAAGGTTCAGCCAGCGCAACCCAACAACTCCTCACAATACTACCAAAGCGTAAAGTGAAGGGTGGAGTAGTAATAGATATTACAAAAAAACGACTTGGTAAGATTAAATCATACATCGGTACCCACCCATTGCCCTCAGAAAAAAATATTCTAGCAACGAGTAAGGCAATAGAAGTCCTTAAGCAAACCACCAAAGACGACTTAGTGATTACGATTATTTGCGGAGGTGGTAGCTCACTTTTTTGCCAACCCGGAAAAAATACTACCTGTCTTGATCTTCAAATTGTTGGTGACCACTTGTTAAAAAGTGGTGCAAAAATTCAAGAAATGAATACCGTCAGAAAACACCTGAGCTACATACATGGTGGCAACCTAGCAAAATATGCCTACCCAGCCACTATAGTTAGCTTAATTATCTCTGATGTGCCGGGTAATGACTTAGAGATGATAGCCTCAGGGCCAACAGTTATGGATACAACATCGGTTCATGATGCCCAAAAAATTGCCACACAGTATGATCTTGGCAACCTCAATTTTGTTGAAACACCAAAAGATCTAAAATATTTTACCAAAGTACATAATATTGTGCTTGCATCTGGCTGGACCGCCATTGCTGCTATGCGCGAAAAGGCTATAGAGCTTGGCTATAAACCAGTAGTATACTCAAAAGCACTTACGGGATATGCCAGTAAAGTTGGGCCCAATTTAGCGCGTGCTATTAAGCCTGGTGAGGCCTTGCTGGCGTGTGGTGAGACCCAAGTGAATGTTACTCACCCGGGTAAGGGTGGTCGCAATCAAGACGTAGCCTTGTCGGCCTTACCACATTTACCAAAAGGGAGTGTCATTATATCAGCCGCGAGCGATGGAAAAGATAACATTCCGGTAGCCGGAGCAATTACAGATAGTGCCTATACGGGTCACGAAATCAAACAACAACATGTTGACCCAACCGAAGCAGTCGCGCTCAATCAAAGCTACACTACTCTAGAAAAAGTACGAGGTATTTTTACTATCAAAAGACATATCACTGCTAATGTGTCTGATTTTATTGTATTATTAAGTCGTAAACCATAACTAGTATATGTCACCAAAACCAACCATCCATTTTTTTGAAATTACTCCTGATGAACATCGGTATTTTCAGCATACTCTCAAAAACCATACTGTCACATTCACTGATCAACCACTTAATATTGAATCAGCAGAGTTAGCAAAAAATGCTGATATTATTAGTATTTATGTGACGAGTCGAGTTGAAAAAAAAATACTCGAGTTACTGCCAAAACTCAAACTCATCACCTGTCGCTCTACAGGCTATGATAATGTAGACTTAGCAACCATACGACACCAACAGGTTCTTTTAAGTAATGTACCAGGTTATGGAGAAGATACGGTTGCAGAATATACCTTCATGCTGATGCTAGCACTCTCAAGAAGATTACTACCAGCGCTTGAACAAGCTCGATCTGGTCATATGGATCATTCTACATTAACTGGCTTTAACCTAGCCGGTAAAACCCTTGGGGTTATTGGCACGGGTGCGATAGGTAAACACGTTGTACGTATTGCAAATGGCTTTGGGATGAAAGTTTTGGCATATGATCCTTTTCCAAACCAAGGCCTAGAATACGAATATAATATGCAGTATGTAAAAATCATTGAATTACTTTCTCAATCTGATATTGTCACCTTACACGCGCCATATATGGCCGAAAACCACCATATGATTAATAAAAATGCCTTTGACCGTATGAAGCCAACTGCCTTACTCATTAATACGGCACGTGGAGAACTTATTGATACTCAGGCCCTAGTTGTAGCTCTAGCTAGCCAGCAACTTGGCGGTGCTGCCCTAGATGTTATTGAGGGCGAAAAGCTTTTAGAATTGAATGAAGAAACCGAGCTACTCAAAAAAACTACTGACCGCGGTTTTAACTATGTACTCGAACAGCTAATTCTAGAAAAACTACCAAATGTCATTATTACCCCCCATAATGCATTTAATTCCTATGAAGCTCTTGAATGGATCAGGCACACTACTGTAGATAACATTGGGAGCTTTGTGGCGGGCCAACCTAAAAACTTAGTCAAATAGTTGTTCTCACTTTTTTAGTTACTTAACTACTGGTGGTATAATAAAAAAATGCAAAGTACTCATGCTCCAAAAATCACCCGACCACCAAGTTTTGAATTTCGTGACATTGCTATGCCACTACGCATTGCCACACTGGCAGTCTGTAGTGTCTTTGCATTTATCGCTTTTGCAGGTACGGTTCGTTACGCTATTAATCAGCCAAAAGTAGACACTAATACTAATCAAAATACTCAACCTAATACTCAACCTAATACCGATACCCCTAATACAAACCAAAACTCAACCCCAACGGTTAATCAGCCACAAAATAGCTCAAATTCAAGTAATAGCTCCGGTACAAAAACCTGTAGTGCATCACAAAAAACTACTTATACTAATCAATATAATTCGCAATTAGCTCAAGAAAATACACGCCATACAAGCCAGTTGAACTTCTTAACTTCAACTAATGCGCCGGCATCTGCCTATACAGTTGAAAATACTACTCACTCAGGTAATTTAGCCTCAATTGCAGCGCAGTATCAGGGTAATTTGCGCTCTATTGGCTGTTGAGTTATAAATCTGCTTTTTTTGGTAATTGTAATTCAATATCACCCGGTAAAGGTTCGCTAGGCTTTGTATCGACACATTTGTCTAGCTCAGCAACAATGGCTTTTTGATCAATATCTTGACCAATAAAAACTAGCTTGGTTTCGGGTGTTGTAGATCGCCAGTTATCCCACACTAGCTCTGGCCGCACACCAACTAACTGGTAAATGTACTTTCTATGGTGACCTTTTAGGCCAAAATCAATAAAACCTTTTGCTCGATAAATATTAGTAGGCATTCGACGATTCGCAAAGTCTTGAAACTTCATCGGGTCGAGAGACTTTTGAGATGTCCATGAAAAGTGTGAATACTTGGTATGTATATGTTCATCATGGTCACCTCGATTATGTTTTGATTTTTGGGGTAATTTTTTACCGCGATACATGTCTTGATCAAGCAATAAGCGTACATCTATCTGCCCCAGTACAGCTTCAAGCACTCGAGCTTTTGGGTTGAATGAATGAATCAAATCATAAATATCCTTCAACTTATCTTTACTAATCAAATCTACCTTATTAATAACAATAAAGTCAGTAAATATTATCTGATCACGAGCTGTATCGTGTTCGCTGGCATTTTTTTTGATATTCTCAGAGTCAAGCACAGTTACGATACTATCAAGTCGTACCTTTAAACCAATTGTATCTTTGAGTGTAAACACTAAATCCCTTGGTTCTGCCAGCCCGCTGGCTTCAATGATTATATAATCAATATTACTACCCGAGTTCGTAAATTGATCAATTGCATCTTGCAATTCAAGAGTTTGCAGACTACAGCATATACAGCCACTTGTAAGCTCTAATTTTTCTTCACTTTTAGATTCAATGAGCTCTGAATCAATATTAATATCACCAAAGTCATTTACGACAACACCAATATTCATACCTTGATTGTGCGTAAGAATGTAGTTAAGTAAAGTTGTTTTTCCCGCACCCAAAAAACCCTGAATAACAGTAATAGGAATCTTTTTATGCTCAATTAGTGTTGTTGCTTTTGTCATTAGAGTATAATTATATCAGAAGCATCAACTATTTAGCAGTTAATATTACAAGGTGATTAAAATATGAAAACTAAACTAACTTTTATTTCAAAAAATCATATCAGCTCAGACATATGGCAGTTACATTTTGCCAAACCAAATGATTTTACGTTTACAGCTGGACAATATATAGAAATCACTATAGCTGATCCACACCCGGATGACCGAGGAATAAAGCGTTGGTTTACTATTAGTGCATCACCGACAGAAAAAAACCTTATTCTAACAACGCGCTTAATTGAAACCAAACATTCAGAATTCAAAAATGATTTATTTCAGTTGAAAAAGGGTGATGAAATTGATATTTCTGGCCCAGATGGGGAGTTTGTACTACCAGATTCACAAGAGAGAATTCTATGGATTGCGGGCGGCATTGGTGTAACCCCCTTCATTGCACAAATGCAGTTTTTGCTTGATAACAATGATCTTGAATGGGATATCACTTTATTACACGGCTTGCGCTCGCTCGACGAAAACCCGTGTGCAGTTTTAATCAAAGAATGCCAAGAAAAAATGCCTCATTTCACAGTAGAACATGTATTATCAGAAAATATTCCTAGCGATTGGCAGGGCCAGACTGGCTATATAAATGAGCAGTTGATTACAAAGATTGTCCC
>JACDEK010000046.1 GCA_013816445.1 Candidatus Saccharimonadota bacterium | reverse complement strand
GTTGTGAGCTTAATAGAAGTCTTCGCCTTAAAAATCTGTTGAGTACCCGGAAGCATGGTGCCCCTGAATATATCTTGGCCATCGGCTTTTACAATAACCCAAGTAGCTTGATTAGAAATTTTGACAAGCATTTCTACACCATCTATTGGCACTACCGAAACTTGCGATGTAATTGAGCTACCTTTTACAAGTGTGGCCGTGACTGTCTTTGAAATAGAAGCAGTTTTACCAAGTCTATTTTTAGCAGTTATTTTAATTTGATTCGGCCCATCAACCAAAGCAACTCTTTCAGAAAAACTTCCATCACTATTTGTTAAAATAGGTGAATCATCGATGTATACATCAGCTCCGTTATCTGTCTGACCTGAAATTATTACAAAATTTGCTACTACACGCTCTTGGTTATTATTGAGCGTGATTTTAGGTGGTGCCGCTAACACTGCTACTTGCCAACCCAAGTATGAAAGAATAATCAAAAATAAAAACACACTAAATACAATTACTAGTGATTTAGAGCTCAATGAAAAGCTCTGACCACCGAGTGGTCGCAAGCTCATTTGTCCATCACCACCAAGAGCACCCCCAGCTTGGCGACTTTGCTTATACACTAAGCGTTCTTTTTTATATAAGCTTACAATCGGAGCTGTGTCGTAGCCCAAATGGTCAGCATAACTTTTAACATAACCAAGGGTATATACATCGTCTGGCAAGTGCTCATAGTCACCAGCCTCAATGAGCTCAAGATAGCGTTTGCGTATTTGAGTATTAGTCTCTACTTCTTTGAGGGTCTGCTCAAGCTCTTCGCGTCTGCTCTTTAGTAGTTCAGCAACAGTGAGATCATGAACCGACGGTACATGTAAAAAAGACTTTTTATCTGATTTGGCTTCTGGGCTCACTTCTACTCATCTCCCCCACCCGTAAGCTCATCAACACTGCTCACTAATATCTCACGTGGCTTACTGCCGTTTGCAGGCCCTACAACACCCTTTTGCTCAAGAATATCAATAAGCTTAGCGGCCCTGGCATAACCAACACCCAAACGGCGCTGTAAAAGGCTACTTGATCCCTTATTAGCAGTTATAACAACCTCAGCAGCTTGTTCCCACAAATCATCATCCATCGCATCGTAGTTGCCCGCACCAGCAACACCCTTCAGATTAACGGCCTGGGCCAAAACTTCTTCGTTATATGCTGGCTGACGTTGTTCACGTAAGAACTGAGTCACAGCCTTTACTTCTTCGTTACTAACAAGTACACCCTGAATACGTTTTGGCTTAATATACTCTGAGCTACTAAAAAGCATATCGCCCTTACCTAGAAGTTTCTCGGCACCACCAATATCAATAATTGTTCGTGAGTCTACCTGACTAGCCGTAGTAAGCGCAATACGGGTTGGTACGTTAGCCTTAATTGTACCTGTAATAACATTTACACTTGGTCTTTGCGTAGCAAGTACTAGATGAATACCAACTGCCCGAGCCATCTGCGAAATACGTTGAATAAGACTCTCGACGTCTTTTCCAGCTTGCATCATTAGATCAAATAACTCATCGATGATTATAACAATGTACGGCATCATATCGACATCCTTGAGCTGGTTATACTCACCAATATCACGCTTACCGTATTCAGAAAGCAATTTGAGTCGGCGCTCCATCTCAGCAACAGACCACTTAAGAGCTGATACGGTTTTTTCTGAGTCAGTAATTACTGGAGTTAGTAAGTGAGGGATATCATTATATAAGGTCATCTCAACGTGTTTTGGATCAACCAAGATCAGCTTAAGTTCACTTGGAGAGTTATGATAAAGCAAACTGAGTAACAAAGTATTAATCATTACCGATTTACCTGTACCTGTAGCTCCAGCCACCAATAAATGAGGTGCTTTCGCTAAATCATAAGAAACAATGTCGCCAGCGACATCACGACCCAAAACAAAAGTGAGCTTTGATTTCTTATCTTCATACTCTTTTGATTGAAATATATCTTTTACACGTACAATTGCACCTTTCTTATTAGGTACCTCAATACCAACCAAGCTCTTACCAGGAATTGGAGCTTCAATACGAATTTGAGTGGCCTCTAGGGCAAGAGCTAAGTTTCTATCAAGGGCGGCTATCTTGCTAAGGTTTACACCTGTTGGTGGCTTAAGGGTATATTGAGCAACAGTTGGGCCAACATCTACTCCATCCATTTTTACATTGTAACCAAAGTCAGCAAAAGTATCACCAATTATTTTAGCATTTGCTTTTGGATCACCTGGGTCTGGCTGAGTAGAGGTTGCTTCAAGCAAATCAATTGATGGATACTTCCAGTCTTTGTCTTGTGAATACATAATTGGTTCAGAACTCTTTTCTAATACCTCTCCCTCTTTATTTTCTGCACCAATCGTACCCTTAAACGGTAGTCGAGTTTTGATTTCAAACTTACTGTCTTTGACTGCTTCTTCGTTGTCATCTTCACTACGTTTATTGTTTTTGAATCGAGAAAATAGCTCTCGCAAACCAGCATTAGTGGCAATAACTAAACTCATGAGCATTAACATTACCAGAATAAAAATAGCAACTGGCTTTGTTAAAATTGGTGACATAACAGCATATAAAGCGTACCCAACAATACCACCATAACTACCAATTTGAGCGATATCGACACTAGCTGGTGCCATAATAAACTGCAAAGTTGCACTCAAAAAAACAAAAAATGTAACAGTGCCTAAGAAATGGTTATACTTGTAGCCACGATTTTCACTTACGTCTTCAGTGACTTTTGATTTACCCTTAGCTTTTTCATTTGTTTCTGACTTACTACTGGTTCTAAATAGTAAATATGCTGAGATAAGCAAGGCAACAGGTAGCAAATAAATTGATTGCCCTATAATAAACCGACAGCCAGCTAATACCCAAGATCCAAGCTGACCCGTCACATTAAATATTGCCAGTACAATAAAGACCGCTACCATGATAAGCAAAATAGCAATGATTTCTCGAGATGCTCCTGCAGAAAGTTGTAGCTTTTTTGCTGGTTCTTGTTTTTTTCGCGTATATTTTCGTTTTTTCGCCATAATTAACCTATTATACCCTCTCTCACGTACTGCTGGCTATAATCTATAAACAAAAAGTTCTCAGACAAGCCCAAACATAGCCCAGATAGCTTGTTTGAGTTCATTTGAGAACTTTTACAGGTGTAGTGTGATGTAAATGATACCCTCATTTCGCTTACCATTATAGCACAGTCAAATCATAAAAACAAGTCTTGTCAAATATATGCAATTCATTTATGATTATTAGATGAAAAATATCTTTAAAATGTTTCGCTATATTCCAGGTGAAAAACTACGTATAGTTGGCCTAATACTATTTAGTATTTTTGGTGGTCTTGTAAACACTGTACTGCCACTCTTATTTAGAAGCCTTATTAATAACATTTCTGCCTCTATTAACCAGAATAATTTTACAAAAATATATATTTTCTTAGTAATTATCTTAATTGTTTTACTGGTAGATCAAATAATTGGTTACTTTAAAGAAAAAGTATCAGATGTTTTTAGAATGCAAATAACAACCAAAATGAGGCTAGCAATATACCCAAAATTACTCTCCCTTGACGTGAGCTATACCGAAAAACACCAACCGGGTGCTATTTTACAAAAAATCAATCAAGGTGTAGGTGGCTTTGCACAGTGGATATTTTCATTGAGCGAGTGGGCTGGAACTCTCATTACGTCAACTATTTTCATCTTGGTAGTTCTGTGGATGCAAAACATCTGGCTTGGAGTAGTTTTTAGTATAACCATACCAATTATGATTTTTATATCAATTAAAAAAGCGCAGGTACAAAAACCTTATATGAAAAAGGCCAATAGATATATGGAGGCTTTTTCTGGAACAATGAGCGAAACATTATCACATTTTGAAACAATCAAAAGTTCTTCGGCAGAAAAAATCACCACTAAGAAATTTCAAGGGCTTAATACAAAACTAAAGAATGCCAGACTACAGCAATTCAAAATTCAAAGAAATTATAACTTTTTAAGAGACTTCATTGGTACCATCGGTATATCTGTTGCCCTAATTATTACGATATATCTTATAACCAAAAAGGCCTTTGGGGCTGGTGATATTTTACTGATTGCTCTGTACTCAAGAACTCTAACTTCATCAATCTCTCCACTTGGATACTTCATTCAAGACTCTTCAGAGGTTAATTATACCTCTGCTAGACTACTAGATTTCTTGGAAATTCAGTCAGAATTTACAGACTCACCAGATGCAGTACCACTCAAGCAAATGGAGTCAATTGAATTTAAAAATGTTTCATTTGATTATATTGATGGGAAAAAAGGTGCAGTTAAAAACGTTTCTTTTGAGATCAGCCCTGGTAAAACAATTGCCTTGGTTGGGCCTTCTGGTGTGGGCAAGTCTACCCTTACTAAGTTGTTTCTGCGTTTTTATAGGCCAACCAATGGATCGATTAATATAAACGGCCAGCCTGTAGAAAACTATACTCAAGATTCAATTCGTCAGCATATTGGCGTTGTTATGCAAGACATCGCGCTATTTAATAGCACAATACTTGAGAATCTACAGATTGCCAATGCCAATGCCACAGAGGAGCAGATTATGAATGCAGCCAAACAAGCGCATGCGCATGAATTTATTCAAGACTTACCAAAAGGCTACAAAACTCTCGTGGGAGAACGTGGTATCAAGCTCAGTGGTGGACAAAAACAACGTATTGCGATAGCAAGAGCTATATTAAAAAACCCCCAATTAATCATCCTAGATGAGGCTACGAGTGCTCTTGATAGTCAAAGTGAGCATTTAGTACAAGATGGCCTTAAAAAACTTATGCAGGGACGCTCTGCGCTTGTCATAGCCCACCGTCTCAGTACCGTACAGCATGCCGACGAAATACTAGTACTTGAAAAAGGAACTATTATAGAACGTGGCACCCATCAAGAACTTATTACTATCTCTGGTGGCTTATATAAGAAACTATTCGAAATGCAATCTGCTAGTGGTAAGATCCAGCTGTAATGCAAAATAAAAATACAGACCACTCTTGGTCTGTATTGAAAAGTTATTACCCCTTAACGATCTAAATATTGAGCTTTAATAGTTTTTTTGCGTCTTCGCACATCTGCTTCATTTAGTAGAGCGTCTAAAAATTCTGAGTCACTCATACTACCTTCTATTTCCAAAACAAAAAACTCAACGTCAGGGTGAAAATTCTCAGCTTCAACATGGGCTTTCATTGCACTAATTGTATCATCACTACAGCCACGCAAATATATAGCCACTCGTTGATACACCGAACAATCTTCCGAATATGCAGTCACGCACTACCTCTCTTATTTGGTGCATCCCTAATTCTATGTTCTAAGACTTAAGAATGTACCAGTTAGAATACGCCCCTGTACACCAAATTGTCAATTATCTACAAAAGAAAAAGCACTAGTCGATAACGACTAGTGCTTAAAATATGCTCTTGATATAATGAACAACCATCTGATAGTGTTCCTACTGAAGTTCTTACTGTAAGCTTGCAGCAAGTCTCATTGCAGAATCAAATTGCAAATGTGATTGGTTGCGAAGGGCTAGATTGCGCGCGAGCCATTTGAGATTTTGCATCGTCAGATCAAGCCGACTACTTGGAACATCCATGTCACACAGGATTCCGAGTAGTTCTTTGGCTTGCTGATTAAATACTACATCAGATATTTTGTCTGTCATCAACTACCATTTAACTCTCTTTTTGGATAGTACATCGTAAAAGTCTTAAGTCCACGGTTCTTTAGTTGATCATTTACCAACTGTTCTCTTTCAACCAAACTGGCTAGCTTTTCTGGCCGAAAAAAATAAGAACAAACATCACGCAAATGACAATGAGCATCTATCTCAGATTGTAACCCGTTGCGGTAGCTATACAATTCATAATCACTCATTCTTTGCATCGCAGTTTTCAGTTTTGTTGTCATACTGATCCATTCGCTAGATCAGTTAACTGAGCATGAAATTCTTCACTAGTATGTGGGTGATATGCAAGCCGAAAGGCTACTTCTTGCAAAAGCAAGAATTCTCTCTCGGCATTGGTAATATCACCAACATAAATTGCAACTGGCTCGTTACAGTTTTGTACAATCTCGAGCTGATCTCTTAGCTCATCATCAGACGCCTTAAAGACATCTAACACATACTTGGTGTATTCTGCGCTTCGCTGAATAGCCATGCTGACTCCAGTCACTGTAGCGGTCAAATTATCGTACACAAAAGCTAAAGTACTATACTACAAAATACACTATTTGGTCAAGTAATATTACACTTCAATAACTACGGGCAGAACAATTGGTGAACGCTTAGTAACCTTATAGAGTAAGTTACTGAGCTCATCGCGCATCCGTGCCTTCACGATTGGTGAATTTGGTGGTGTACGAGGATTACGCTTGGCAAAGATGTTTTTAACAATCTGACGAGAGCTATTCATAAGTTCTTCATTGTCTTTCACATATATAAAACCACGGCTAATAATGTCTGGGCTCGTCACTAGCTTACCCGTCTTACGATTAACCGTTGCAATGACCGTAAAGATACCATCACTTGCCATAGCTAGTCGGTCTTTCAAGACAATTTCTTGCACATCACCTATACCACTACCATCAATCAAGACTGAGCCAGACTGCACAACAGCCCCGAGCTTAATAGTTTTACCATCAGTTAGCTCAAGGGTTTGACCATTCTCGATGACAAAAATGTTTTCGGGCTTTACTACCCCACCCCGTTTGGCTATCTCGGCATTATGCACTAAATGATGTACTTCACCGTGAATTGGCAGGTAATACTTTGGTCGCACCAACTCAATCATTTCTTTGATCTCTTCATAGTAAGCATGGCCTGAGGTGTGCATTATACCCA
>JACDEK010000045.1:4462-6949 GCA_013816445.1 Candidatus Saccharimonadota bacterium | reverse complement strand
ATCATGAGCAATCCAGAACACAATGAAGATTTTGCAAAAACCACAGAAAGACAGACAGTTCTCAGACAAATTGGCAAGAAGTTTTATGATCAGTGTCGACAATATGCGAGTATCTTTGATAGTCGACCATTAGTAGCCGGTTTGCCTGAGGATAGTCTTGGTGACCCTCAAGACTTAATCGACTTCTCATCAGCGCCAGGTAAAACAGCTGAATATAGAAATTCAAAAGGAAATACTTGTTGGGTAACACAAAGAGAAGGTTATCAAGAAATACTAGAGTTCCAAATTAAGAATTATAATACCGATGAAGATTTCCCTGGTGACACATGGGATACATATTTATTAAATACCAAAGGGGATATATTAGTTGCGCAACGACGATTATTCTTAGAAGATTTTAAGTCTGACAAGTTTCCAATCCCAATTAACCCTGAAGAGTTACTATATAAGATTGATACAGATTTTAAGCCTGATCATAAAACTGATTCAATCTAGTTCCGATTCTTATTGCCACCTCAAGTCATAGATGAACTTTTAAGTGAAAAGATTGAGAGTTAGCAGTAGGCCTTAGAAGTTAAATGCACATTCATGAACCTAAGTATAGTACCATTAAAATATGGTCACAATCAGTGTTATTATTCCAGCTTATAACGAAGAGGCGAATATTAAAGAACTCTTGGATACTGTTCAGATGCGAGCCATAGGTAATCATGAGTACATAGTCTCAGTAAGTGGCACAGATGCAACAGCGAGTATAGCTCGCCGGGCTGGTGCACGTGTAATACAGGGCGGCCTACGCCCTGTCGCACTCAATGTAGGCGCAAGCGTTGCGACAGGCGAAGTACTGTATTTTTTGCACGCCGACACACTGCCACCTCAAGACTGGGATGAGTTGATCATTGAAGCATATATTCGTGGCGCTCAGTCGGGTAGCTTCAGGCTAAAGTTTGATAGTAGTCACATTCTGCTTGTGTATTTTGCCTGGTTTACACGCTTTTCGTGGAGTGTAGCCCGTTTTGGAGATCAGAGTTTATTTGTATCAAAAGCTATTTTCCAAGAGATAGGTGGGTTTGATAAGAATTTACAAATAATGGAAGATAATGAAATTGTAAGACGATTAAAAAAAGTATCTACTTTTGTGGTTATACCAAAAGAGGTTATAACTTCGGCGCGTAAGTACCATAAACATGGTCTATATAGACTTCAATTTGCATATATTGTAATTACTGTGCTGTATTATTGCCGAGTACCACAAGACAAGATTCTGGTAATTTATCAGAAACAACTTTCTCATTAGTCTAAATTAAGCCTAAATTTTGTGACTATGAGTAGTTAAGCGAACGGTGTTGAGAAGGTGGGTTTGGTAAACAAGCATAAACCCGTAATTGGTTAAATCCCTGCCTCGCCGCTACGACACTTTACATCTAACCTAATGTTATGTTAACTTAACATTAGGATGTATATTAAAGACAAAGGACATACTGTCATTAACTCGGTGCGAGAAAAGCGCACCTATTTAAAGATGACCCAAGACGGGTTGGCTGAAAAGGTACAGGCAACTCGCCAGACTATTATTGCCATAGAAAAAGGTAATTATGTGCCTAGTGTGCTACTTGCACTTAGAATTGCGTCTATATTAGAGTGTAAGGTAGAGGAGCTGTTTCGATATGAAAAAATATAAATCATTACTCGACGTTATTCTGTTGCTTGGGCTTGGGGTTATAACCCTGTTAGCCTTAGCACCCCATACTATTATTATGCCAACTTCACTGCAGATGTTGCTTTTAGCTGTAGTGATTGTGCTAATTTCTGGCTTTCTTATTTTTCTATGGCGCGAACAGCCCAATGACGAACGTGAGTTGCAAAATCAGGCTCTAGCTAGTCGCTGGGCTTATCTGGTTGGTTCTGTTGTGCTCATTTTGGCTTTAGTATATCAAAGTTTAAAACACGGTTTAGACCCAGCTATTCCAATTGCCCTTATAGCTATGATTGCAACAAAAATTATTGTTCAAAGCTACAAAGACAATCAATAAAAGTAAAGTCAACTTGACATTGGTTAGCTCTCTCTTTATAGTTAATATTGAACAACTTATAACAAAAGAGAGGGTAATAATGAATAAAAAGTTAGGCGTAATTATAGCTGCAGTAGTAGTGAGTATTCTGTTGATTGGTGGCGGAGCATTAGCATATAGCAATAGTCAGAATAATAAAAAAGAGGCTGATAATGCAGCCATGATGAAAAAAGAAGCTGAAGTCACAGCAATGCAAAAAGGAAAAGAAACTGAGGCTATGAAGCAAGACGATGCAATAAAAAAAACTGATAGTACTGCGATGGTGGTTAAGGGTAGTTTTACTGACTATGACCCCGCCAAGCTAGCAAATGCCGAAAAGGGCCATGTGGTTATATTTTTTAGTGCCGCATGGTGTCCTACATGCAAAGAAGCCAACAAGAACTTCACTTCTTCGACTGCTCCGGACGGCCTAACA
>JACDEK010000045.1:0-4452 GCA_013816445.1 Candidatus Saccharimonadota bacterium | reverse complement strand
TACTAAAAGCAGACTACGACAACTCTACAGATCTTAAGAGAAAGTACGGCGTTACTTACCAACATAGATTTGTTCAGGTAGACAAGTCTGGTAACCAGATCAAAAAGTGGTCAGGTAGTACTACTTATGATCAACTAAATGCCCAGATATAATAATACTAACTAAATAAAGGCTAAGACTCATGTTTTTACTTCTAGCATCATTTCTCGCGGGTATGCTAACATCGCTAGCACCATGTATACTACCGCTATTACCTGTAATTGTTGGCAGTGCCGTATTACCAGGTAACAACAAGAAACAAGACCGTAAAAAGCCGTATGTAATAGTTGCGAGCTTAGCAGTATCGGTAATAGTATTTACACTTCTTCTCAAAGCTTCAACAATTCTTATTGGTGTTGACCCTAAAGTTTGGATATATCTTTCTGGTGGGATTGTTGTTTTGCTAGGAGTAAGTATGCTTTTGCCAAATCTCTGGGTGCAAGTGAGTGCCAAGCTTGGTTTTGAAAAGAGCTCAAACAAGTTACTTGCAGACGCAAATAAGCATTCAGGTTTTACAGGTCAAATACTAACAGGAGCAGCTCTGGGCCCAGTATTCTCTGCTTGTAGTCCTATCTATGCGTTGGTTCTAGCAACAGTGTTACCAGTAAACTTGCTACTAGGTATGGTCTATATTGTGTCATATGCGGCTGGCTTAGCATTTGCCTTACTGTTGATTGCTCTGCTTGGCAGACGTATTACTACCAAACTTGGTTGGGCAGTCAACCCAAATGGTTGGTTTAGGCGTGTTTTGGCAATTATTCTAATACTTGTTGGCTTGGCAGTTATGTTTGGTTATGACAAAAAATTCCAGACGTGGACACTTGAGCACCTACCATTTACTATTAACCAAATTGAGGAAAAGCTTGTGCCAAAAGATGCTTCAACAACACAAAAAGATTCTGTAACAAATCCCGGGGCAAAGTTTAATGTAGAAAACCCCTATCCCGCTCCCGAGCTTTCATCTATACAGTCTTGGATTAACTCAGATGGAGAGACGATAGCCAAACTAAAAGGTAAGGTTGTACTGATAGACTTTTGGACATACAGCTGCATTAATTGTATTCGTACTCAACCATATCTCAATACATGGCACGATAAATATAAAGATCAGGGCTTGGTAATTATTGGTGTGCACGCACCCGAGTTCGCTTTTGAAAAAGTACCAGAGAATGTTAGAAAAGCAGTTGTTGATGCTAAGATAGGCTACCCTGTTGGGCTTGATAACGAATTTGCAACCTGGAAGGCCTACAATAATCAATATTGGCCTGCGAAGTACTTGGTAGATAAAGATGGCAACGTACGCTTCACTCATTTTGGTGAAGGTAAGTATGATGAGACAGAAGCAGTAATTCAAGCGCTACTTAAAGAGGCCGGCAGTAATGTTAATACACCAATTCAAGCTACAAATGATAGTCAAAACTCAGGCAATCTAACTCCTGAAACATATCTTGGATACGAACGAGGGGAGCGATTTGCAAATAGTAACACATTCAAGCAAGATGAAACCGTGAACTACCCAAGGACTACTAATCTTGCAAGCAACCAATGGTCGTTAAGTGGCAATTGGAGGGTCGGTAAACTCGATACACTTAGTACAGGAAGTAGCTCAAGTCTTCAGCTACGCTATACCGCTAAGGAAGTTTATTTAGTTATGAGCGGTGATGGGAAAAGCCCAGCTAGAATGACACTTAATGGACAACCACTTACCTCAAATAGTGGCGGTGGTAGTGACGTAGGTGTTAATGGTAATCTATTTCCAAAAGAGGCCCGGCTCTATCGACTTGTAAAGTCACAGAGCCTCACCAGAGATGGTTTGCTAGAGATACAACTGCCTGAAGGCACTACTATCAATGCGTTTACATTTGGCGAATAAATAGAGGAGTAACCTTACTGTCGTCTTAGAACTGAAAAAATAGTGGGCTCAGACTCAAATTTGTTCTGATATCCATCACCACCCGGAGCCAAGAAAAAAAGACGAGAATAATCTCGTCTTTTTTTCTTTGTTTTTAGAACTGGCTTGAACCAGGCTTTTGCTGCGAGTGAAGGAGAGACGTAACTCTTAGTCTTATCGTTTATCTTGCTTATTCAGCTGGTCGAAGAATTGTTGCAAAGTTGGTCTGCCGTTGTCGATTAGATATTGATCTTGGACTTTGTTAGAGTAGGCATTGGCAAGTGAAACACCACCCATCAATACAATAATTGTACAAAGTAGTACTAATGGTAACTTAGCTTCGATAAAGTTGTGATCGCGTCTATACATCATAATGATGCCGACAACACTAGCTATGGCAAACAGTCCGAAGGTGATGATGGCTGCAAATAAGCTTTGCTGTAGATAAGCCAGACCTTGAGTGATATCGACATTGTTCGGGTTAGTGGACTTGAAATAGACGGCTACGACACTGCTAGCTAAGAGTGTTGTTGGTAACGCGAGCGCCAAAAGGCTGATCGTAATAGTTCTTAAACTTGGTCGTTTCATTACATCTCCCTGTTAGATTAATACTAATTTCTAGTATATCACTATAGACTACCTATATGTCGTGATAAGTTAGTGAATATTTTTGAGTCAGTGACTATATCTGACCAAACTTCTGGTCGTAATAAAAAGTATCTTTGTTTTGTGAGATAATATGCGTATGGATACAGGAATTTCGTTTGATGAAGCATGCTCAAGAACACCCGATGCCTTAACTAAAGAGCAACTTGCAAACTGCCCGGGCGTTACAACAACCACCGAGTGGACTATATATGTGTTTATTGGTTTGATAATCCTTGTAATGATTGGCGTTGTCATTTTTGCGATTAAGAAAAAGACAAAGAAATAGTTCGTAACTCACTCACAACAGTGAGCCAAAGAACTTATTCCATAAAGACCCATCAGGTCTTTTTTATGTTTTGATTATAAAGTAAAAAAATCCCTAACATGTGCTAGGGCAATAATTGAGTATTGTCTACAGTTTAAGTACCTTTTCAGCGTTCCATAGATTACCATGTCTAGGCCGAAGATACCATTCATGATCCCTGAGATACATATCAGTTAGTAGGCCAGCTTCAAGGAAGAACGTATGAAGTTCAAGCTCTTCAAAACCACATTTAAACAAGTAGCGAGCAATTGCTCGTCGTACTAGTGCAGAATTCTTGAGATTGTAGAGCCGAATTTGATGACCCTTACCATAATTACCGTATTCGAAACCGTGGGCTGTATGAGCTGAACAAATTGTTACAATTACATCATGATTATTGGTATCATATCCGTCTTTGACATCGTAGGTTTGTTGCGAACATCGCATTTTGCCACACAATAGCTTGGTCTCAGGGCAGAAATGAAGACCGACCATACACCATCCAATATGTTGTTCTGCCAAAAGTTCTGCTGCAGCTTGTCGCTAGAGCGGTTTCCCTATATCCTCCTCTGTATCTAGTTGTAACATTAACTTGTTTCACTCGAGCGAACAAGCAGCAAAAAGCTAACCCATTCCCTAAACTTGTCCTTGATTTTGGCAAACAAGAATAGACTCTAAACATAAAACTCGAGTTCTATACGTTATTTGGTTTAATCATACATATACGACGGCTGATGGCTATAACAGCATTATTTATAGATATAGGTGTGACAGGGTAGTTGAAATCAAATAAGGTTTGAAAGATTAGCTCCCTTTTCTTTATCGTTCAAAGACTTAATGAGGATTCGAGCGGACATGACAGTGATATATCTCGCACTTGACCCAGAGCGACCAAAGAAAGTTGGTTTGAGCAGTCCTAAGTTTCTTAATTAGACATGGCGAGCAAGGGGGTCGGAGTAGCGAAGGCGCACACAACAGTTTACTTGCCTATGCTGTGTTGAAAGAGCACAAAGTACACTATCCAACCAAAACCAATGACTTATTGCAGAAAAATTAATCACTTTTGATTGTAACAGCGTACATACCTAGACCGATAGGAGTGCTGTTTAAAGCTGAACTACCACCAGCGGCTGGGTCGATTGCTGCGGATTTTATTATATATACCTTCAAGAATCCAGGTCGGCCATTCGCATTAGAGTCGAACACTTTATCTGAGGTGGTAAATGTCCCTTTATTTATACCCGTGAAGCTACTGCCAGTTACCTGGCGCACATCACCTTCTTTATCAACATAGTAGAGCGTGTAGAACAGGCTGCTGTCTTCTTTGCTCTTACTGCCGTCATATTCGATACTGATCGCTTTACCGCCACCGATAACCTCATCTTTGGTTGGTACTTTAGTGATGCTTTGATCAGAAAAAAGTTTATATTCGCCTTGTGGGTCGTTGATTTTTGATTCTAACATTTTTTTACTGCTGATTTGCTGAGAGGTGTCCACTTTATCGTTTGTGCCATTTTGATTCATTACCAATACTGTTCCACCAACCACTACAGCTGCTACGACAATTCCT
>JACDEK010000109.1 GCA_013816445.1 Candidatus Saccharimonadota bacterium | reverse complement strand
GCAGCTATACAGAATTAGTGAGTAAGAATGTAGATACCGGGATGGGTATGGAAAGAATCGCTGCAGTTTTGCAAGGTGTAAATAACGTCTACGATACTGATGTACTCAAGCAGATAAAAGAAGGGGTTGAGGCCTATGCCAATGAAACCCACAAAAACATTTTTGAAGAAATCACCCCAGACTCGGCCCTAAGAGCAACACGTATTATTACTGATCATACTCGGGCCATTACCTTTATGGCGGCCGATGGAGTTGTGCCAGGCAATAAAGATCAGGGCTACGTTATGCGTCGATTAGCGCGTAGAGCAATCAGAGAGGCGCTTGTACTTGGTATTCACCAGGGTTTATTTGAAAGAATAGCCCCTAGAGTAATTGCGCTCTATGAAGAAGCCTACCCTGAGCTACAGAATTCAGCTATGATCATGGATGTTTTACGTAGAGAAGAAAACATTTTTAGTCAGACATTAACTCGTGGTCTAAAAGAATTTGAAAAAATGCTTCGTGATAAAAAAGATCTAACAGGCAACGATGCTTTTGTACTCTACGATACTTACGGGTTCCCAAAAGAACTCAGCGAAGAAGAAGCCCGGCGTATTGGTTTGCCGGTTAGTCAGCTGTTTGAAGAAGAATTTTTAATAGAAATGGAGCAGCAAAAAGACCGTAGTCGTACTGCAACTACTGGCCAGTTTAAGGGTGGCTTGGCTGACGATAGCGAAACAGTTACTCGCTATCATACTGCTACACATTTGATGTATAAGGCTTTGCGAAACATACTTGGTGAACACGTAATGCAACGTGGTAGTAACATTACAGCAGACCGTATGCGCTTTGACTTTAGTCATGATGAAAAAGTGACACCAGAACAGATCAAGCAAGTAGAAGATATGGTAAATGATGTAATTACTAAAGATTTACCACTAAATTGTGAAGAAATGCCCAAAGATACTGCTTTTGAAAAAGGTGCTATTGGTGCTTTTGGCGAAAAGTACCCTGCTACTGTGAAGGTTTATACAGTAGGCGACAGCAAGGATTGGTATAGTAAAGAAATCTGTGGCGGTCCACATGTTAAAAAGACCGGTGAGATCGGTAAGTTTAAAATTCTTAAAGAAGAATCCAGCTCGGCCGGCGTGAGACGCATTAAGGCTGTTATAGAATAACTAGGCTAGGGCAAAAGCAGGGCATTACGTACTCGCAATAGTGTAAAACGGTTGCTAGAACTTTGTTCTACCCCACCAATAGTTGTGACGGCAGTTCTAAAGCCAGCTTTTTGAACCTCACTAATAGTCACACCATCAAACATTCCATAGGGGTAAGCAATAGATGTAATCGGTATATGTAGTTCGTCTTGAAGGATTTTTTTGCTTGCTTGAATCTCATAGATTTGTTCTGCTTCTGGTAGCATACTCAGCTCAGGGTGATTAACTGTGTGTGCTGCTATCTCGATTAATCCAGAGTCTTTTAGCTTATGAATTTGTTGCCAATTGAGATAATCATCACCACAGCTTAAGTTATGCCGTGAGATGCCGATACACCAATTACTTTTTTCACCACCAGTAATAACATAAAAAGTAGCTTTCATATTTCTTTGTTTGAGCATATCAAAAGCCTGCATTTGCTCACTAAAACCATCATCAAAAGTAATAATAACTGGCTTGACAGGCAAAGTTGTGGTGCCATCAAAGTAATCAGCTAGCTCAGACATTGTAATTGTTGTGTAGCCTTTTTCTGTTAATGTATCAAGTTGAGCTGCAAACTCAGTATTTGTCTTGTGATACAACAAGATAGGTATGGCTTTGGGGGTAGCTGCAAGAGCAAGATTATTAGCAGAAGTTATACGCTGTTGTGTAAAAACGGCTATTTTTTGTTGGGCGGCTTGAACTCTTTGTTGTAATATATCAAGTTCGATTTGTGCTTGGGGGTATGCTTGATTACGCGCAAGGAGCTCAATATTTGTAATACTATCTTCAAGTTGCTGAGGAGCAATAATAATTGTAGATTCAGATTTTTGGGCTGTTATTAAGTGTGTGATGTCGTTCTTTTGTAAACTGACTTCTTGGTTAATTAGGTTTTTTACAATACTATCTTGATTGGTTTGTTCTGCAAGTGCTCGGGGTGTTAGACTGTACAAGCCAAAAAATGCAGTAAGCGAAACTAAAAAAATACTAATGATACTATTAATGGCAACTTCTGTTTCGGGGAGTGAGTCTGAAAACATATTAGCTAGTATAGAGGAATAAAAAAGACTTAGACAAGCGTAATAAGTATCTTTTCATTGCTAATTGTATTAAATGCTAAGTTTTGGGGTGGGTTGAGCGGGTGTATTTGAGGCTATTGGCTGACCCATAATAGGTACACCAGCTTGCGAGATGGGTGAGGCAGGTGGAGTATAGGTAGGTGGTGTGG
>JACDEK010000108.1 GCA_013816445.1 Candidatus Saccharimonadota bacterium | reverse complement strand
TGATAATGCCATTAACGAGCCAGGTGGGGGTGGCTTACTGGCAGCCATACTATTTGCTCGGCAAGGCCATAAAACACACTTACTGACAAAAACAGGCACAGATTTGTTTGCTCAGGTATTACAAAATACTCTGACGGATGAGTCTGTAGATGTTTTGAGTAATACCTCGGCTAAGCATCACACTGATACGGTCTTACATCTCACGGCCGAAGGGCATGACCAGACAGTGTTGTATTATTCTGCGAGCTACTTGAGTTTAGAAAAATCTGATTGTGACTTACTACCTGTTAGTACCTCTTGGCTACATATTGCTACTATGCCAGCAGACAAGGCTATATTGCAGTATTTGTGCAAAATAGCCTCGGCAAGTAATCAGAAAATTTCAATAAACCCCCAATTTGTACATACTATGCCTGCCAAGGCCCTAATGAAAATACTATGTAAGTGCGAAATTGTTGTGTTGAATCGCGATGAAGCAAGTGTGTTATTGGGTGCATATTGCAACAGTACAGAAGCTGCCAAAGAGTTGTATTTACAGGGCTTAAGGCATATTGTTATTTATGATGGTAGTGAGGGCTATACTGTAATGAACCAAGACACATTATATGTTGCAAATATGCCAAAAAAATCCAAACCACTTGAAGTAAGTGGAGCTGAAGAGGTTTTTGCAGCCGGCTATGTAGCAGAATATACTCTAACGCATGACATTGAATCTGCACTCACGCATGGCTCGGCACAGGCCTGCTCGGTCTTGACCGTTGCTGGCGCAAGAGCAGGCATTTTGCAGAAGCCCTTACTGGAAAACTTGAAAGTCACTATAAGTAACGTATTAAAGGAGACTATATGAAAGAGAAAAATGAAATTTTATGTATTGGTGATGTTGTGACCGATGCCTTTATTGAATTATTGCCTGCTGAAGCAGAGATAGAGCACGACAACAAACATCATCCTTTACTCTGTATGACATATGGCACCAAGATTCCTTTTCAAGAAGCTATTATAATTAATGGCGTGGGTAACGCCGCCAATGCTGCTGTAGCCTCAGCTCGCATGGGTCTCAACACTACATTTATGAGTGATATTGGAGACGACCAGGTAGGGCGAGATATATTACATGCCCTTACTGAACACGGCGTATCGACAGAGTTTGTACATAGTCATAGAGACTACAAAAGTAATTATCATTATGTACTCTGGTATGACGCAGATAGAACAATACTAATCAAGCATGAAGATTATCCGTATGAATGGCCAGAGATAAGAGATTATCAAAAGCCCAACTGGGTGTACTTGAGCTCAATCGGTGAGGCTGGTGCAATTATTCATGATGGCTTAGAAAAATTCTTAAGTGCTAACCTTGAAACCAAGTTAGCTTTTCAGCCGGGTACTTTTCAAATACGAGAAGGGGCAAAAAAACTCCACAAGCTCTATGCAAAGACTACAATATTTGTTGCCAATAAAGAAGAATTTGGGCAAATACTCGATACTGACTCGCAAGATGAAAAAGTTTTAATAGAAAAAATGCATAAGCTAGGGCCAAAAATCGTATTACTCACTGACGGGCCAAAGGGTGCGTTTGCGTCAGATGGTACGGAGGTAGTCTTTATGCCACCTTACCCAGACCCAAAGCCACCAGTTGACCGCACGGGCGCTGGCGATGCTTATGCTAGCACTTTTACGGCAGCAATATCTGGCGGTAAGACTTTGTCAGAAGCGCTTGCCTGGGCAGGTATTAACTCTATGAGTGTAGTGCAAGAGATAGGTGCTCAAGCTGGTTTACTGACAAAAGCCGAAATTAAACGCTGGCTTGATAAGGCCCCAGCGAGCTATAAAGCCAAAAAGATCTAAACAAATTTGAATATACAAATAGTAAGAAAACTATTCAATATTTAGCATAACAAACCCGTAACTTGCTATAATAATGCTTATGTATGACTTAATTATTATTGGTGGCGGACCAGCCGGCATGACAGCCGGTATATATGCTGCCCGCAAAAAACTTAAGACTTTAATTCTTACCCGTGATATTGGTGGCCAAGCAGCCTGGAGTAGCGATGTAGAAAACTACCCGGGTTTTACTATGATTACAGGTGCCTCACTGGTAGAGAAATTTGAACATCACGTAGAAGAATTTAAAGACGTACTAGAGTTACGTTTAGTTACAAAAGGTGTTTCAGATATCACCAAAGAAAAAACCTATTTCTCAGTACATACTGGTGACGGGCACAGCGAGCATGCCCGAAGTGTTATTATTGCTGGTGGTAAATTACCAAGACCCCTAGGCGTACAAAACGAAAAAGAATTTTTGAATCGTGGTGTAACCTACTGTGCTTGGTGTGATGGCCCACTTTTTGCTGGCAAAGATGTAGCAATAATTGGCGGGGGTAACTCGGCTCTAGACGCAGCGC
>JACDEK010000107.1 GCA_013816445.1 Candidatus Saccharimonadota bacterium | reverse complement strand
TTCAAGATGAGTGAGTCTCAAAATAGCTGAGTCAATTTTAGGTGGTGGCTGAAACTTGTCTTTTGTAACCGTCGCAACGTATTCTGGTAGTGCATATAATTGTACGCTCACCGCCAGTACCGACAGTGCACCTGGCATGGCCGTAATTCTCTCGGCAACTTCTTTTTGTATCAGCAAAACTAGTTTTTTTGGTGGATTAACTGACTCCATGAGCAAGCGAATAATTGCTGAGGTAAGATAATAGGGAATGTTTGCCACTACTACATAGTCTTTAGGCACCTCTCTTAGATCAAACTCCATTATGTCGGCCTGTATAATTTCTACGTTTTCTTGCAGTATAAATTGTACTTTAAGCCCTTCAATAAGATCTGTATCTTTTTCAACGGCAATCACTTGCTTGGCGTTTTGTGAAAGCAGATCTGTGAGTGGGCCACGACCCGGGCCAATTTCAAGTACAGTATCAGTTGATTGAAGTTCTGCTGCATCAATAATTGCCTGCAAGCTAGGGCCATCAAATAACCAGTGTTGCCCTAAAGATTTTTTGGTTTTCATATAGCTTTAGTATAAAGGAGAAAAGATAAAGCCGAAAGAGACCAGGGCTAATCAGTAATTAAAAACCTAACGGAGGAACCGACCACATAGTGGCCATGGGCTAGCCCCTCTACGAGTATAGGTTTCTAGTGCCTTGGCATCCTGTACGTCAGCCGGAGCATCTGCTGGGTCACGAAAACCACCATAGTTGTTCCAGGTACTGTAATCAAACTGATAGGCGCCGCGGTAAGCTGGGTTTCGCTTATTGGCATAGTTACCACCAGATTCACAGAATCGCAGTTTTACCCAACCATCACTACTGGCTCCTGTTTTTTCAGTAGGGCCAACCACAATACGTTTTGGCTTTGCCTCAAGAGTCACTTTTTCTTCAAGAAGCTGTCTAGCCTGTTCAATACCATCTTGCTCTGTTAAAAGAAAACTAAGAGTTTTCTTACCTGGTGATCCAGGGTCACTAATTTCACTAAACCCAATTGGCTTGGTTGTATCTGTTGATTGTACTACTGCCGGGTCTATTGCAACTTCTTGGGTTACAATTCTTTGAGCCAAGCGATTCACAACCACTGTCATACCAGACTGCAAAGGAGCGTCAAGTGAAGTACGTACAATATCTTGTGGTTTAATCTCTAAGCCTTTTTCGGTAAACAATTCACCAACTGTTTTCTTATGAGTTCTCAACTGAAAGGTTTTGCCAGCCAACACCACAGTTACAGGTGTGGCTCTATTAATAATAATTCTTTGTCCTACCGACTGATCAACCACAAAACTATCTACACGCTCAGTCTCAATTGTGTCTTCTGGGTACAATGTAATACCCGACTGCTCAACAATTTTACGAGGACTATGATAACCAGAAGTGGTTGATAGACGCTTATCGCCATCTTCTACAAGATAGCTCAGTGATCTGTAGATGTTAATATTCGTTACGCCTAAGGTAACTGGTGTATCTATGCCTGGCTCAACAACATCACCTTTTTCGAGATTTATACCCATCTTATGAAGAGCCTCACCCACAGTAGTGGCACTCGTAGCGACTGTTTTATTTTGGCCATCATAGTAGACACTCACTAGATTTTGGCCGTCTGCTAGTGCGGTGTTGTTTGCAGTAAATTGATCATGCGACCAAGCAATACTTGTCAGTACAAATAAAATAATTAAGCCAAAAGCAACCAGAGCTCTCTGAAGAGAGTATGGCTTTGGTTTAGGTTGTTTTCGTTGCACCTGCTTAACAAGCAATGTCTGTTGCTGTACTTGCTGGTTTGATTTAACTCGGCGAATATCCGAGACACGCGACTTCGGTAAAATAACTTTGCCTCACACTATTTTAAGTTTGATGCTTTTTGTTTTTATTTACCTCTTACGCTGAGTATTGTAGCGCTTATGGCTAGTAAAAGTCAATATTGACTTGAGTACTATTTGTGTTCAAAATCAGGTTGAAAGGTATTTTCTTGGTTACAAAATACTAAGAGCAACTCTAATTGAGCTTAGTAACTTTAGTGAAGTTCAAATTAAGGGTTTTTTGCCCCACACTCGCAAACCGAATAATAGCCTCTAGCTCATCAATAACCATCACTACACCTTCACCAAAACTTTCATGTTGCACTTTGTCGCCCGCCTGTAGTACAGGAATATCTGCAAATGGCTCATCATCAAAGTCACTCACTGGTGACTGTACAGGCGGCGCAATACTTTCTTTACTTGAGCCAGAATGCTCTACAAGCTCTGCAGAAATCTCACTCAAGAACCGTGAGGGTACATTGTGCTGCGTTGTACCGTACAAGAGTCTAGCTGTAGCATTCAACATATAGAGCCGCTGCTTGGCTCGAGTCATACCAACATAGCAAAGCCTGCGCTCTTCTTCTAATTGACTT